>JAISOR010000217.1 GCA_031275535.1 Treponema sp.
GGGTTCGGCGGCGGCGGCGGGCATTCTTTCTCTGCCGCTTTGATTATTTTCCGGTAGCTTTTCCGCCGCTCTTCCTGTTCCCTTTCTGTTAATTCTCCGCCTGAGCCTTCTACCGCCCCTTTTCCACCATATTGTCTGAAGAGCCACCTTAGATTTATTGGGAAAAGCGGGCTTTAGACCGCTTTTCCGGAAGCCTTTCTCAAAACCAACCGAGTTTTGAGAAAGGCTCAATGAACAGGGAACAATGAAAACCGCGGTTCAATGCTTCATTAATCCTTCCGCCGATTCTTCCGGGCGCCGGGGATCAAGCGCGTGTCCGCTGGCGGCGTAGCGGGCCAGCCGCTCCCCCAGGGGCAGCGCCGCCAGGGGATTGGCCGGGGAAAAGAGCCCCCGATCGGCCCGGACCGAAGCGAGCCGTTCATGGGCGATAAGGGCCCAGGTGGTGTCCACCAGGTGCCGGAATTCGGGGAGCAGCACCTCGGGGCAGTTAAAGGACTGCCGGGAGCTGTTAATATCCACCCCGGATATCTCCATAAAGCCCCGGTCCCCACAGAGCCCCTGAAGCCGGAGGAGCTGTTCCCGGGTATTCCGGGGGGGCATATAGGTAACCGCCTGGAAGCCCCGCCGGGCGAGTTCGTCGAAAAGCTCCTCAAGATAGGCGTCCTCGAATTTTTCCGCCCGTTTATCCCCGGTGGGGGATTCCCCCACGTCCCCCAGGTAGGCGTAGGCGGGGACGGCCCCCACGGAACGGGCAAAGGCCGTCACCCTTTCCGCGGGGATACATTCCCTTTCATTGGGCTGAATGAAGATCCGGGGAAGCAGGCCGGATTTCAGGACCCCGATGAGATCGAAAAGGTAATGGGGATTGGCCCCGTCCCCCAGGAGCCCCGCGATTTTGGGGGAGGGGTCAAGGCCGAACCGGGTTTTGAGCTTTTCCGTCAGGGCCGGTCCCTTGCCGTCTTGTTGGATAAGTTTTTCCGCCATTGCCGCGAGGAGGTGCCGCTCGGTGATCCCCCCTCCCCAGGCGGCCTTGGACCGGCTGCGGACATCCTCCTCAAAATCCAGGGAGGGAAGCCCCGCCTCCCGGAAAAGATCGCTGGCGGCGGCGGTCATGGCCCGGGTACGGAGGAGCCGTTCCTCCCGAAGGGGCCGGAGGAATTCCCCGGCCAGGGGGAGGGCGGGCCGGGGTATGCCCTGAACGGTCATGTAGGCAAGCCCCGCGGAGTCGGGGTTGTTGATCTTCCGGTCAGCAAAGGGCCCCGGCTTCCCCTCGGGGCCGGTCTTGAAGCTCACCCGGACCTCGAAACCCACGCAGCCCCCTATCCCCAGGACCGCGCAGGCGGCGAGCATCTCCTCCGCCGCGGCTATGGAGTCATGATCCACGGACCCCGCCGCTTCCAGCCCCGCATCCCGGGCCTTGAGGGCCGCCATACAGGGGGTATAGGGGCTGAAGCTGTAGACGGTGTGGATATGGTTGTTGACCTCCCCGGTCTTTTTTGCCGCCCCTCCCGGGGATCTCCCTTCCAGGTCCTTAAGGGCGGCCAGGCGCTCTTCCCCGCTGAGGCGGGGATCGTTCACGGCGTTTACCGGATCCCGCATAACATCCCCATGCTACACCCCCAGCCGGTTTCGCCGCCGGAGGTCCAGGGTAGTCTGTACCGTTACCGGGGTATACCCCGGCAGGGGCAGGATCCGCTCATGCACCGCGTCGATGATCCAGTCCGCCTGGGGGAAGTAGAGCTGTTCCATCTCCGCCGCCGGGGTGATCCAGTTCCGGCTCCCCACCACCGCCACCGGGGCGTCCAGGTAGTCAAAGGCAAAGGTCCCGATATTGCTGGCCACTGTGTGGAGGAAAGACCCCCGCTCCGCCGCGTCGCTGGCCAGGAGGAGTTTCCCGGTTTTCTTCACCGATTCCACCAGCAGGTCATAATTCAGGGGGTTGATGAACCGGAGGTCGATCACCTCCACCGAAAGGCCGTAGGAAGTTTCCAGCTTTTTCGCCGCATCCATGGCCTTGTAGAGGGTCGCCCCCAGGGTGGCGATGGAGAGGTCCTTCCCCGGTTTCCGTATGACCGGTTCCCCCTCGGGCACCTCGTAGTAGCCTTCGGGAACCCCCCCCTTTTCAAACTGCTCGCTCATATCGTAGAGGAGCTGGCTTTCAAAGAAGATCACCGGGTCCGTCCCCCGCAGGGCCAGGTTGAGCATCCCCTTGGCGTCGTAGGGGGTGGCGGGGAAATAGGCCTTGAGCCCCGGGATGTGGGCGGTGAGGGCCGACCAGTCCTGGCTGTGCTGGGCGCCGTACTTGGTCCCCACCGACACCCGGACCGTAAGGGGCATCTTGAGGAGCCCCGCGGACATGGACTGCCATTTGGACGCCTGGTTGAAGATCTCGTCCCCGGCCCGGCCCATAAAGTCGCAGTACATCAGTTCCACCCCCGCCCGGCCCCCGGACAGGGCGTACCCGACCCCGGCGCCCACGATGGCCCCTTCGGAGATGGGGCTGTTAAAGAGCCGGTGGTAGGGCAAAAGTTCCGTCAGCCCCCGGTACACCGCAAAGGCCCCGCCCCAGTCCCGGTTCTCCTCTCCCCAGGCGGCCATAGTGGGGTCGGCGGCGAACCGGTGGGCCAGGGCCTCAAAGAGGGCGTCCCGGTACTGGAAGGCCTTGTTTTTTGAGACCGGCTTCCCCTCGGCGTCAAAACCGTACCGGGCCTTTCCCGCCAGGGCCTTTACCCGGGGGTTTTCCGGGAGGGGCTGGAGCAGTTCCGGCGTCCGGTCCTCCAGTTTTTCCGCCTTCCCGTTGGAGAACATCACCGATTCGATAAAGGTCCCCCCCAGCCGGGGAGAAACCTCGTCGTTTACCGCCAATTTTACCACTTCCAGGAGCTTTCCCGTGAGTTTTTCCCCCAGGGCATCCAGCTCGTCCTGGCGGGCGATCCGGTTTTCGACCAGGTAGTTTCCGTAGGATTCGAGGGCGTCCGCGTCCTGCCAGAGTTTTATCTCCTCGGGGCTCCGGTAGCTCGAAGCGTCCGAAGGGGAGTGCCCCGAGATCCGGTAGGTCAGGGTGTCCAGGAGTACCGGCCCCTTGCCCGCGAGGAGCAGCTCCTTCTTGCGGGAGATGGCCTCCGCCACCGCCAGGGGGTTGTAGCCGTCCACCCGCTCGGCGTGCATGTTGTCGGGATTGACCCCGGCGCCGACCCGGGCCATGACGCCGTATCCCATGGTTTCCCCCGAGGTTTGCCCCCCCATGCCGTAGAAGTTGTCGAAAAAGTTAAAGAGGATGGGCGGCGCTCCCCCGGCCTCCCGGGGCCAGAGGGTATGGTACTGGTCCATGGCGGAGATCATCATGGCCTCCCAAACCGGGCCGCAGCCCATGGACGCGTCCCCGATATTGGCGATGACGATCCCCGGCTTTTTGTTGATCCGTTTGTACAGGGCCGATCCCGCGGCGATGTCCGCGGAGCCCCCCACAATGGCGTTATTGGGCATGGAGCCGAAGGGGGTAAAGAAGGCGTGCATGGAACCGCCCAGCCCCCGGTTGAACCCCGCCTTCCGGGCGAAGATCTCCGCCAGGGTGCCGTAGAGGACGAAATTCTCCGCCAGGTCCTTAATCCCCTCATAGGGGATCCGTTCGGCCGCCCCCAGGGTTTCTCCCCCCAGGAAGCCCTTCATGATGGCCTCCAGTTTTTTTTCCTCCAGCTGCCATACCGCGGAATAGCATTTGGCGAGGATTTCCCCGTGGCTCCGGTGGCTCCCGAAGATGTAATCATCGGTGGTGAGGTTTACACACTGGCCCACCGCCGAAGCCTCCTGCCCCATGGAAAGATGGGCCGGCCCCTTGTGGTTGTATTCGATACCCTTCCAGGTCCCCTGGGTTTTAAAGGTATTGAGCATGGTCTCAAATTCCCGGATGGTCGCCATGTCGTACCAGATCCGGATGAGCTTATCCTTGCCGTAGAGGCCGAGTTCCTTTTTTATATCGCTTTTGTATTGATTAACCGGAATATCCTTGATTTTGAGGATCTCCGGCTTCCGTACATCCTGGGGATCTACCACCATTGATTTAGGCATCTTTCTCTCCTCTATTTAATTGTTCTTTAAGATGAGGCGGTTCCCAAACTTCAGTTTTTGGAACCGCCTCCACCTTATAACTCCCAGACCGCGTCCCTGATGAGCTCGCATACCGTGGGGTGGGGGAATATGAGCTGTTTTACCTCTTCGATCCTGAATTCCCCTTCGATCAGGGCGGCTCCTCCCCAGATGAACTCCGAAGCGTAGGGCCCCACGGCGTGGATCCCCAGGATTTTCCCCGAGTCCGCCCCGGCGACGACCTTTACCGCCCCCGGGCCCGCGAAGGTGTTTTCCGCGGCAAACCGGCCGGAGATCCGCATGGGCAGGGACGCCTTGCGGACGGGGAGCCCCTGAGCCGCGGCTTCCTGCTCGGTGAGCCCCACCCCGGCGGCTTCAGGGAGGCCGTAGACCGCCCAGGGAACCCCGTGGTAACGCATACGGTTGGATTCCCCGGCCTTTCCGTCCAAGCGGCTCAGGATATCCGCCGCCGCCACCTCCGCCATACGGTAGGCCGAGTGGGCCAGGAGGCTTTTCCCGGTAACGTCCCCGGCGGCCCAGATCCCGGGGATATTGGTCCGCATCCGGTCGTCCACAACGACCCCCTTGGGGGAACGATCCACCCCCGCGGCTTCCGCCCCCCAGGTATCGATTACCGGCCGCCGGCCTGCCGCCATAAGAACCAGGTCCGCATCCACCTTTTCGGCTTTTCCGTCTTTGGTACGGTAACGGACAGCCGCGCCGTCGATCCCTTCGACCTTGCAGCCTAATTTAAATTCCACCCCCCGCATGGCCCGGCGGAGGAGGGGAGCCTGCTCTTTGTCCATAAAGGGGACGATCTCGTCCATCATTTCGATCACCGAAACTTCCGAGCCCAGGGCGGAAAAAAGCCCCGCAAATTCCACGCCGATCACCCCGCCCCCGATGACGACGAGCCGTTTCGGTACGGTTTCGACGGCGAGGAGGCCCGTGGAATCTACCACCAGGGGATTGTCCCGCGCCCCCGGAATGGGGGGCAGTACAGGGACGGATCCGGCGGAAACCAGGAGGGCCTTGCCTTCCTGTTCCAGGGTTTCCCCGGTGCTTTGGAGTATCCGTACCTTGCCCGGTCCTGCCCCGGGGGCCGAAAGGATCTCCCCCCTGCCCGAAGCCGCGTCCACGGCGAAGCGCTTCATCTGGGCTCCTATGCCGGAGCGGAGCTTTTCCACCACCTCACCCTTCCACTTTTGGATCGCCCCCCAATCGTAGGACACTTCCGGGATGGTAATGCCGAACTTCCCCGACTCCCGGGCATGGACGTACTGTTTCGCCGAGTTGAGCAGGGTCTTGGTGGGGATGCACCCCACATTCAAACAGGTGCCCCCCAGATGCCGTTCTTCTATTAGAAGGACCTTTTTTTTAAGGTGCCCCAGCCGTTCCGCCGCGAGGTAGCCCCCGGGCCCGGCGCCGATTATGATAACGTCGTACAAAATATCCTCCTCCTCCGGGGCCCCATAGCGGGCAGAGGCCCCCGCCGCGTTACTGGGTAAGCCACAGGTCAATCTCCGCTACGGCTTCGCCCAGGGTCTTGAGAAACCGGGCCGATGGGGCCCCGTCCACCACCTGATGGTTGATGGTGAGGCTGAATCCGATGTGGGGCTCAAAGCCGATCCCCCCCTCCGCTCCGGCCGCGGGTTTAAGCTCAATCCCCGCCACCCCCAGGATCGCCACCTCCGGGGCGTTGAGCACCGGGGTAAAGCTTAAGATCCCCAGGCTCCCCAGATTGGTCACCGTGAAGGTGGAACCGGAGAGTTCCTCCGGTTTCGCGCTCCCCTCCTGGCAGGCCCCGGCCAGGCGTTTTGCCTCGGCGGAGATCCGGGCCAGGGAGAGGAGGTTGGCGTTCCGGATCACCGGAACCATGAGGCCCCGGGGGGTATCCACCGCCACCCCCAGGTGGACCCGTTCAAAGGTTTTGAGGGTATCCCCAATTTTGTGGGCGTTCATAAAGGGGAACCGGGGCAAAACCCGGGAAACCGCGAAAAGGATGAGGTCGTTGACGGTTACCTTGGAAAGGCCCAGGGTTTCCCCGGAGGCCTTCATCCGGGCCCGGAGTTCCTGGAGCCGCTTGACCGGGGCGGAAGCATTGAGGGTGAACTGGGCGCTTTCCGCCAGGGACCGGTACATCCGGTCGGCGATAAGTTTCCGGATTCCCTTGATCGGGCTTTCGGTGATCCCCCCTTCCCCCGGCTCCGGCAAAGCCCGGGGGGATAGGGCTTCCGCTCCGGGGGCGGTTCCTGCCGGGAGAAGGTCCGCGGCGGTAACCCTGCCTGCCAAGCCGGAACCCTCAGGCGGCGCCGTAAGGCCCCCGGTCCCCCGGGTCGCCCGGGCCGCGGCGGTCAGGGGGGACAGCCCTTCCAGGGCCGCCGCCACGTCCCGCTCGATGATCCGGCCGCCGGGCCCGGAGCCGCCCAGTTCCGGCCCCGAATCAAGCCGTACTTTTCCGTCCTTTACCACCACAGGCCGGCCCGCCTCCACCGCCAGATTCCGCGCCCGGGGGGACAGGGGGATCCGGCCTTCCGGGGAAACCGTGCCCGGGGCATCCCCCGCAGCCGGCCCGGAAGCCGCGGGCTGTTCCGCCGGCAGGGGGCTGTCCCCGGCAGGGGCGGCGCTTTCGGCCTTTCCCCCGGCGGCGCCCAATGCGGCGGCCCAGTCTTCTCCCGCCCGGCCGATCACCGCGATAGGTTCCAGAACCGGGACATCATCCCCCTGTTCCCTGAGCAGTTTCAAAACCGTCCCCCCTTCCCCGGCGGGAATCTCAAAGGTAGCCTTGTCGGTTTCCACATCACAAACGGTGGTATCCGCCGCCACCGAATCTCCTTCTTTTACCTTCCAGTCGACGATAATACAGGATTCCACCGTATTACCCTGACGGGGCATGATCAAAACATGGGCCATGGTAACTCCTTTTCACAATAGAAGGCTGCTTTAAAACCAACCGGGTTTTGCAACAGCCGCATCTTTTATTTCCCATAAATCTAAGGTTGCTTTCCCAAAAGTTGAAGCTTTGGGAAAGCCTCCATAATCTGTTTAATATTGATCCCCCCGGCGGTGAGGTTTTCCGCCGCCTCCGCCGGTAAACCGCGGTCGGTGATGATGAGGTCCATGGCCGCCAGGGGCAGCACCGTGGTAAAGCCGATTTTTCCGTATTTACTGGAATCCGCCACCAGTACCGTAGTCTGGGCATGGTCCTTCATGGCCTTGACGATCTCCGCCCCCTCCATAAGGTGGGTGGTGATGCCCCGTTCCAGGGTAAAGCCGTCGGTCCCCACAAAGGCCAGCTTGACGTTAAGCCGGGCAATGGTTCCCAGGGCAATGGGCCCCACCATGGATTCGGTGGGCCGCCGGAATTCGCCGCCGGTCATGGTGATCTGGAGGAAGGGGTTCATCCGGGCATAGGAAAAAACCAGGGTTGAATTGGTTACAATATGAATATCCCGTTTTCCCAGCAAATACCGGGCCACGAGGGCGGTGGTGGTTCCCGCCTCAATCATGATCACGTCCCCGTCTTCGACCAGGTCCGCCGCGGCCCGGGCTATGAGGTTTTTCTGCTCCTGGTGTTCCCGCTGCCGTTCCAGAATATCCCGGTGCGTCACCGGGGCGGCTCCCCCCCATTTGCGGGTGATCCACCCCTTGTCTTCCAGATCCTTGAGGTCCCCCCGGATGGTCACCTCCGACAGGCCCAGGGCCTGGGCCAAGGCGGCCACCGATACGGATCCGTCCTCGGAAAGCTTATCAAGGATGGTACGCTGCCGTTCATTTAATTCAATAATCATAATTATTCAAAAAAACTCCAATTTCCTTTCGATAAGCTTTCATATCAATTATGATTATAGAGCGGATTGATAAAAAGCGCAAGCCGGCGCGTTGTTTCATCGGATATTTCACCCTTCAATCCGGGATTTGGACATATCCGCCGCTGGCGCTGCCAAGCCGTGTCAAAAAAGCGCGCCCCCTCAAAATAACGCGCGGCTTCCCGGCGGTGTCGACGGGATGGCGTCCCCCGGCGCGGGTAAAGAATTCCCCCTTGCCGCCGGCGGATGGGGTAAAGAAACTTGCCGCGGGAGTGGCTCCCGGGGCGTTACCGATCCTCCGGCAATAAAATACCGGCCAGGTAGTTTTCGGTATTGAAGTAACGCCGGAT
>JAISOR010000263.1 GCA_031275535.1 Treponema sp.
TGCAGGGTCTTGCGGCCGATGGCGAGGACCTCCGCGGTTTTGCTCTTGTTCCCCTTCTGCGCGGAAAGGGTGTCCCGGATGATGATCTTCTCCGACTCTTCCAGGGTGGAGCCCAGGGGTATGCGGATCCATCCCGCGTCGTTTTGGTTCCGCAGGGTGGGGGGCAGATCCGCCTCGGTGATCACCGGCCCCTTGGACATGACCACCGCGCTTTCTATGCAGTTCCGCAATTCCCGGACATTCCCCGGCCAGTCGTAACCGTATAGGCAGGAACGGGCCCGGTCGTCGATGCCCTCCACGATCTTGCCGTTTTCCCCGGCAAACTCCTTAAGAAAGGACGTGATGAGCAGGGGCAGATCGTCCTTCCGTTCCCGCAGGGGGGGGACCAGGATATTGACCACATTGAGGCGGTAATAGAGATCCTCCCGGAAATTCCCCTTTTCTATCTCGTCCATCAAATTCTTGTTCGTGGCCGCCACGATCCGGACATCGGTCTCGATGGTTTCCTCCCCGCCGACCCGCTCAAATTTCTTTTCCTGGAGGACCCGCAGCAGCTTTATCTGGATGTTCTGATCGATCTCCCCAATTTCATCCAGGAACAGGGTCCCCTCGTGGGCAAGTTCAAAGCGCCCCCGCTTCCGGGCCACCGCGCCGGTAAAGGCCCCCTTCTCATGGCCGAAGAGTTCGCTCTCCAGGAGGCTCGCCGCCAGGGCGGCGCAGTGGACCTTAACCAGGGGCTTGTCTTTCCGGGGGGAAAGCTCGTGGATGGCGTCCGCCACCAGCTCTTTCCCCACCCCGGACTCGCCGGTGATCAATACCGAGGCCCTGGTGGGCGCAACCCGGCTCAGGGTATCAAAAACCCGGAGCATGGGGCCGCTGGCGCCGATGATGGTCTCAAAATGCTTCCGGCTCTCCAGTTCTTCTTCCAAACGCCGGTGCTGGAGGGCCAGTTCCTGGTTTTTAAGGGCCCGCTTTACCAGAAGGGACAGATGATCCAGGTTTACCGGCTTGGTCAGAAAATCGTAGGCCCCGTTCCGCATGGCCTCCACCGCATTCTCCACCGTCCCGTGTCCCGTAAGGACGATCACCGGGATCCCCGGCATTTCCGCCCCGATGCGTTTAAGGAGTTCCTCCCCGCTTAAACCGGGCATCTTAAGGTCCGTGATAACCAGATCTATGTCTCCCCTTTGGAAACACCGGAGCCCCTCGTCGCCGTCCGCGGCGGTCTCCACCTTATGGCCGTCCATTTCCAGGGAAGCCGCCAGCCCCTCCCGGATATTTTTTTCATCATCCACTACCAGGAGCTTAAATTGCATTGACCTCTCCTTCGTAACTGATAAGCCGCCGTTCCTTCTGGGGGATGGGCAGGGTCAGCGTAAAACAGGTCCCCTCCCCCTCCCTGGATTTTACCAGAATTTCCCCCTGATGTTCCCGGATAATCTTAAAAACCAGGGTTAGGCCCAGGCCGGAACCGGTTTCCTTGGTGGTAAAATAGGGCTCGAATATCTTTGAAAGGTTCTCATCGGGAATACCCACCCCCGTATCCCGGATACTGATACAGACCTCCCCATCCGTAACCCCGGTTTTAATGGTAAGCACCCCCCCGGAAGGCATGGCGGCCATGGCGTTTTTAATAAGGTTGAGCAGGGCCTGTTTCATATACCGTTCATCAAAACTGACAAAGGGAAGGGCCTCGTCAAGTTTCAGGACACACTCGATATGGGCCTGCTCCAGTTCGTACCAGACAAACTGGGTAAGTTCCCCGATAAAGGCGTTAATGTCCCCCACCCGCGGGTTCATATCCATGGGGCGGACCGCAAAGAGGAAATCCACCACAATACGGTTGAGCCGGTCTATTTCCTCGTTTACCACCCCCAGATACTTATCCAGAAGATCAAAGTAGGCCGAGGGATCCCCCCCGCTGTCCTTCCCCAAAGGATGGGCCTTAAAATACATCTCCTTATTGGAAGCCATGGCTTTCTGGATCAGCTGGATATGGATGGAAAGGGACCCCAGGGGGTTTTTTATCTCGTGGGCCACCCCGGCGGCCAGGGTGGTAAGGCTGGCCAGGTTTTCCGCCCGTCTAAGATGGGCTTCCTTGGTCCGTTTCTCGGTAATATCTTCAATATAGATTAGGGAGCCGGTAACCTGATAATCCGTTACCAGGGGAAGCACACTGATACTGAGGAGCCGCTGTATCCCCTTAACCTCCACATCGAATTCCCGATCCTCCACCTTATCGCCGCTCTGCAGGGTGGTTTGCAGGAATTCCGACACCTTTTCGTCCCGCACTACCAGCCAGATGGGTTCACTGCCCTGCTCATAATACATGATGGGAAGGAAACGCTCGGCGTATTTATTGGCCAGGACGAGGTAGTGGCCCGTATCGCAGACCAGGATCCCCTCGGTAAGGGAATTCAGCACCGTTTCCAGCCGGTCAATATCGGCGGACGCGGAAACCAGCAGATCCCGGAACTGCTCGGTGGTCATCTTGTTGAGTTTTTGCAGGGCCCGCTTTATGAATTGGCTCATCCCGGGTACTCCGTCGTAAACGCGCCGGCCATATCCCCGGGCAGGGCCGCACAGAGCCGATCCAGGGCCAGGGCGGGGTTTTGATTGTAGATCCCCACCGCCGTCTCCGCCTCCCTGATGCGGCGCCGCCAAACATCCATCAGGACAATGCCCCCGGGCCCCGCGTCCCGGAAGCTCTTCCGCGCCAGGCTAAGGAGGATGCGGAGAAACTGGGAAAAACGGCTGCGGACCTCAAAGCCGCCGGTGCCCTTGAGGACCCTGGCTGCGGCTAAGGCCGGGTTCTCCGGAGGACGGCCCTGGCCCGCGGCTTCCGCCAGGGGGACGGTATATTTTCCCAGGGCGATGAGGCCGGGAGGCGGGGGCGTCCGGGCCCGCTTCAGGCGCATCACCGCGGCCAGGGCGAGGGAAGCGGCGAAGAGGGCCGCCAGGGGGTAGAGGGTCTCCCCGGAAAGGGGAAGAAAGGAATCCAGATAGATCATTATCCGGCCTTCCCCCTCCCGGGTGTCCGGATTCGGGGCCGCCTCCTTTTCGGCCTCCCCCGAATCCCGGAATACCCGGCGGATCACCTCCGCCTCCGTTGCCCCATCCCTTGCCTTAAACCGGTAGGGCCGGAGCCGGGACATGATGGTGGGGAGCAGGCTTTCTTCCCGGGAGGTGCTAAGCAGGATATTCACCGACGCCGGGGGTTCTTCCAGAATTTTAAGCAGCGAATTCCGCCCCCCCTCCTGCATGCGGTCCGCGTTTTCT
This sequence comes from Treponema sp., assembly GCA_031275535.1. The sequence continues at coordinate 3,280 of JAISOR010000263.1, forward strand.
ATCAGGAGGAGTTTCCGTTTGCCCAGGGGCGCCAGGCGGCTCCAATAGGCGGCCCGGCGGATGTGGACAATGGGGATAAGCTCCCCCACCCCCTCGGCTTCAAGTTTAAGGGCGTTTTTCAGAATAGAATCGCAGAGTTTTTTCCGGGCCTCCCCGTCTTTGAGGGGGTCCCGGGGGGAAGCGCCCCCAATCTCGTCCAGATCCTCCTCCAGGGATACCAGGAGGCTGCTTAGTTTGCCTATCTTGGGATCATCCTCCCAGAGGACCGGGGAAAACCGGACCAGGAGTTTCCGGACCGAGCGGATAAAGAGCATCCGGACCGCGGGGGCGTCCCTTTCCCGCAGGAAGGCCGCCGCGGCCGCCGCAATTTCCGCGGAAAAGGGCCGGGAACCCAGGATGAGCAGATCCGGGTGGGAAAGGGTCCGGTGGTAGGAACAGGCCCGGCAGCCGCAGTTCCAGGGGGCATAGACGCCGGAAGCGCCGCTTTGCTCACAGGACAAGATCCGGCCCAGTTCAAGGGCTGCGGTTCCCTTACCCGAGGCCGGGGGGCCGGAAAAAAGCAGGGAGGGCGCCAGGGTCCCGGCCTTAATATCTTCCGCGAGCTGGATTACCGCGCTCTGCCCCAGGACATTCTCAAACATGGTTCCTATAACTCCCCCGGGATCACCAAGCGGCTCACCGTCCCCACCAGAGGCATAAACAGCCGGGCGAAGAAACTCCGTTCCAGAAGAGGCACCGGATCAAACAGGGGCTGGACGGAGAGCAAAAAAAGCACCACGCAGATCAGCAGAATCCCCTCGCCCATGCCAAAGATAATCCCCAAAAAACGATCCACCCCCCCCAGATTGATCCTAAGGATAATATCCCGCAATATATATTCCAGAATTTTAACGGCAACAAAAACAATAAGAAACAGGGCGATAAAGGCCAGCATTTCGGGCAGGATCTTGACATCCAGGAATTTTTCCCGGATAAAGACCGCCCCGCTTCTATAGAAAACGATCCCCCCCAGAAGGCCCAGGACCACCGAAGCCATGGACATTAGTTCCTCAATAAAGCCCCGGAGGGCGCAGCGGATAATCAGGATTAATCCAAGGGCGATAAAGATGATGTCAATAGCGGCGATATTCATGATTTATCCTTTAAGTATTCTACCATAAGCCGGGCGATGCGGTCTGCGCTGTCGCCGGCTCCGATCCGAGCCGAAGCCGCGGCCATGGAGGCCCGGAGCGACTCATTTTCCGACAGGGAGGCGATCTCCTTTTCCAGGGCCTCCGCCCCGGCCCCGCCCCGGAGAACCACCGCGGCGCCGGCCTTTTCAAAATACCGGGCATTTTCAACCTGGTCCCCCCGGGTTCCGGAGCCCGCCAGGGGGATCAGGACCATCGGCTTTCCCAGGGCCGCACATTCCCAAAGGGTACCGGCGCCGCTCCGGCCCAGGACAAGCTCCGCTGCGGCCAGCACATGGGACAGCTCCTCCCGGATATAGGGATAGGGCCGGTACCGGCCCTGGGGCGGCAGATCCCATTCGGTATGGGGGCCGGTCTGGTGGACCACCACGTAGTGCCGGGTCAGCGCCGGCAGGGCCTCCCGGATCAGGCGGTTTATCTCCCGGGCGCCCTGGCTGCCCCCCAGCACGAGGAGGACCCGATCCTCCGCATCTATTCCCAGAAAAGCCCGGCCCGCGGCGGCGTCGGCGGAACGGAATTCCGGCCGGATTGGGTTCCCCAGGGCATGGACGCGGTTCCTGAACCGCTCCGGGAAAAAAGAGGCCGTATCCTCATAGGCGGTGAGGATTTGCGGGGCAAAACGGATGTTTATCCTGGTGGCCAGGCCGGGGCTGTAATCCGACTCATGGGTAAATACCGGAATGCGGAGGGACGCCGCCGCAGCGCAGGGGGGGACACTGACGAAGCCCCCCTTGGAAAAAAGCAGAACCGGCTTCTCCCTTTTCAGGATCCGCCGGGCGGCTAAAAACCCCGCCCCAATCTTCAGGATATCCGAAAGGTTTTTTAAGGAAAAATACCGCCTGAATTTTCCCGCGGGGATGCCAAAAAATTCCAGCCCCCCCTGGGAAACCAGGGATCTATCCATCCCCGTATCGGAGCCTATCCAAAAGATCCGGCAGGGGACGAGCTTTTGCAGGGCCGCCGCAACGGCCAAACCGGGGTATATATGTCCCCCCGTGCCGCCCCCGGTAAAGGCGATATGTATCATAGATTAAAAATATATGATTTCCAGCTTTTCCGCAATCTGATCAATGAACCGGCCGGGCAAAGCGTTTACTCTTTATCCAGGGATACATCACGGGAACTACACCGGTACGGTGAGGAAATTCCTTGGGGTCCGGCCTGATGCCTTATTCGGAACAGCGGCT
>JAISOR010000295.1 GCA_031275535.1 Treponema sp.
TTGCCTTTCCCCGCTTCTTTTTACCCGGCCCCGGGGCGTCCGGACCTTTTATCCGGGCCTTTTCTTTTTTACGGAGGAGGGAAACAATAAAGGGAACGGCGCAGAGCATCCCTAATACAAAAGACGCAAACGCGGTAAGGTATACCGGCACATCCGGGATTTCCGTAAATCCAAAGGAAATGGTACAGCGGTTTCCCAGATTAAAACCAATAAAGGCAAGGAAAATTCCGCAGAGGATGATAAATCCGATTAAACGCCAGGGCATAGACACTCCTTTGAGCCTGTTCCAAAACTAATTGACTGTGCGCTAAACGCGCACGGTTTTGGAACAGCCTCTTTTACAAAACCGTTTTCCCCGCGGATCGATCCGCGGGATTAATCCCCATCGCACGAAAGGTATTGCCCCTAAGGGATGAAAGGCTTACTTCCGCAAAGGACCCGATCATCGCGGGACTGCCGGGAACCACCACCATCTCATCCCTTTCGGTACGGCCTATTAATTCATCGGCATTTTTCCGGGAAATTCCTTCTATTAATACCTTTTCCCGCAAACCAATCCGGGCCTGTAATAATTCTAAGGTATGCTGTTTCTGCAGTGCAATAACCCGGCTCAGCCGCCGCCGCTTAAGCGCCTCGGGGATACGATCCGGTAACTGATAGGCCGCGGTGCCTTCCCGGGGGTTGTAATGGTACATATAGGCATAGAGGAATTTTACCCGGCCCATGAGATCCAGGGTCAACTCCAGATCCTCCTCGGTCTCACCGGGAAAACCGATGAGGATATCCGTGGAGAGGCTGATATCCGGCATGGCCTCCCGGATCTCCGCGGCCAGCTCCAGGTAGCGTTCCCGGGTATAGCGGCGGTTCATAGCCTCCAGCACGGCGTTGGAACCATGCTGGACGCAGAGGTGCAGATGGCGGCAGAAGACAGGATGAGCCGCCATAACCCGGATAAGCCGGGGGGACAGGTCCTTGGGGTGGCTCGAAAGGAACCGGACCCAGCGGAGGGGAAGTTTTTCTATTTCCGCGGCGATTAGTTCCAGAAGGCCGGGAAAATCGAGGGTCCGGCCCCCCGCTTCCTGCCAGGTATAGGAATTGACATTCTGTCCCAAAAGGGTAATCTCCCGGACCCCCTTCCCGGCCACCAGGCGGATCTCCTCCAGGATGGAAGCGGGGCTTCGGGACACTTCCGGGCCCCGGACATAGGGCACGATGCAGTAGGAACAGAAGTTGTTGCATCCGTGCATGATGGGGATGAAACTGCGAAAGAAACTCTGTCCCCCGGGCCCTTCTTCCAGGTGGGAGGGGGAAAAGGAAAACACCGGCCTTTCCCCGGCCAAGTCCGGGGAAGGGTCTTTCCCCCCGGCGGAACCCTTTTCCACGGCCTCCAGGATAAGGGGAAAGACAGAGCGGGCGGAGGTGCCCATCACATAATCCACCCCCCGTATCTGCTCTTTCAGGGATTCCCCCAGACGCTGGGCCATACAGCCCGCCACGACCAGGGTAAAGGGATGGCCTCCGGCGGCCCTTTTTTTCTTTAGGGCATTGTACTGGGCAAGCCTGCCCAGGACCCGCTTTTCCGCGGTCTCCCGGACCGAACAGGTGTTGAGGAGGATCAGGTCCGCGGTTTCCCCGTCCGGTGCGGCGGACCAGCCCCGTTCCCGGAGTACGAGCTGCAGGGCCGCCGACTCGGCGGTGTTCATCTGGCACCCGTAGGTTTCAAGGAAGTATGTCAAGGCAGCCCGCCGTCTCCGGTCCCCGGAACCGGCCTAGGACCGGCTTTTAAGGCCCCGGAGAAATTTGATGCCATTCCATATCCCCATGGCTAAGAGGCCTATGGCGCCGATGCTAAGGAGGGTTCCCGCCAGGGGGCGGACAATGCCTATCTTGGAAAGGATGGTCAGGGCCCCCGCGGCGGCGCTTATGGCGCCGCCCTTCTTATCCTCCGGCTCCCTTGAGAGCATGGCCCCGATCCCGATGATCCCGGCGATGCCCCCCGCAATAATCCCCACCAGGGGGGGCAGGGCCCCCAGGACGAAGAGGGCCGCGCCCCCCACTAAACCGCCGACCGCGGCGACTCCCTGCCTTGCCAATACATTGGTAGGCGGGCCGTTGCTGGGTATTATATCATGCATTGTCTTCCTCCCCGGGTAAGTGGAACTCCCCTTTCTGCGAATCATACTGAACATAGGCAAAGGCGCTGTGATTATGGATGCTTTCAAAATTTTCCGCCTCCACGGAGAAGCGCGGAAATTGGCCTAAGCTCTTTATTCCAATATATACATCCCGCACTAAATCTTCAACAAACTTCGGATTATCATAGGCATATTCGGTGATATACTTTTCGTCCTCCCGTTTCAAGAGGGAGTAGACCGGACTTGAGGCGGTCCCCTCCACGAGGGAAATAATATCCTCTATCCAGAAAAAGGGCCCCAATTCCAGTTCCACCGTCACGATCCCCCGCTGATTATGGGCCCCCCGGTCGCGGATGGCCTTTGAGCAGGGGCAGACCGTGGTTACCGGCACCGACACGGACACGGTAAAATGCCTGTCTTCCGGTCCCTGGGGGCCGCCTACCCGGCCCTGGTACCGGCATTGGTAGGAAAGAATCCCCGGCAGCCCCGAGACGGGGGCCTTTTTTTCAATAAAATAGGGAAATGATAGGGACCCAAAGGCCGATTCCGCCTCCAGATCGGTCCGGATATGCCGCAGCATGTCCAGGAACCGGCGCATGGAAAGATCCTCCCGGTACCGGTGGAAGATTTCGATAAAACGGCTCATATGGGTACCCTTGAAGTGCCGGGGCAGATCCGCATAGAGATCCGCCTTGGCGGTGGTGTACTGGACCTTCTTTACCTTATCCAGGACCCGGATAGGGTACTCCAGCCCCTTGACCCCCACCTTTGCCAGGGGGATGTCCCGGTGGTCCGCCATGTTCTGCACATCAATCACAGGCGCCTCCGGAGGCTTCCCGGGAACGCTCCGCGGCCTCCAACACGTTCTGTATAAGCATGGCGATAGTCATGGGGCCTACCCCGCCGGGGACGGGGGTAATATAGGAGGCCTTTTCTGCCACGGCGGGAAAATCCACATCCCCGCAGAGGCGGTAGCCCTTTTTGGCGCCGCTATCCGCCACCCGGTTCACCCCCACATCGATCACCACGGCGCCGGGCTTTACCATTTCCGGGCCCACCAAACGGGGTTTCCCGGCGGCGGCGATAAGGATATCCGCCTCCCGGGTATGGCTCCCCGGATCCCTGGTTCCGGTATGGCAGAGGGTTACCGTGGCGTTCACATCCCGGCGGCTCAGGAGATTCGCCAGGGGCTTTCCCACGATCCGGGAGCGGCCCAGGATCACCGCGTGGGCCCCGGCGGTGGGGATCTTCAGTTCCCGGAGCAGCGTCAGCACCCCATGGGGGGTACAGGGCAAAAACCCCGGCCGCCCCAGCACCAGGTTCCCCACGGAAACCGGGTGGAAACCGTCCACATCCTTGGCGGGATCGATGGCGGTGATCACCCGGTCCGCCCGGATATGGGGCGGCAGGGGAAGCTGGACCAGGATGCCGTGGACCCCGGGGTCGGCGTTCAGGTCCGCAATATGGGCCAGGAGTTCCCCCTCGGCGCTGTCCCCGGGCAGCCGGATCTCCCGGCCCGCCATCCCCGCCTCCGCCAGGGCCCGTTCCTTGGCGGTCACATAGGAGAGGCTGGCGGGATCATCCCCTACCAGGATCACCGCCAGGCAGGGGACGAGTCCCCCCTCCTCCAGCCGGCGGGTCCCTTCCCGTACCCTTTCCCGTATTTTTTGGGCCGCCGCCTTTCCGTCAATAATAATCGCCGGCATGTATACTCCTATCTGACAATGTACCTTACAGGCGTCAGTATAGATCAATCCTCCCTTTATGATAATATAAGGAGCCATGAAAAAACTATGGTTCCCCCTGATAGGACTCTTCCTGTTTTACGCGGCCTCCCTTTACGCCCGGGACATAGTGCTTACCGTGGAGGATTCGGACCTGGGAATCCCCCTGGAAGGGGCGCTGATAGTCCTTGGGGAGGGGGAAGAATATTACTGCGATCCGGAGGGGAAGGCGCTCATCCCGGTCCCGGAGGACCGGCCGGTGACGCTGCGGATCTCCTATCCCGGTTATGAAAGCGGCAGGCTCCTGATCCCCCTTTCCGGGACAACCTTTACCGCGGGACTGCGTTTAGGGGGCATAATGGAAAACCAGGAACTGGTTATTGAAGTCCAGGGAGCGGGGACAAGCGAAACCAGGAGCGGCCGCAGTGTGGCTGTTTCCGGCCGGACCCTGAGCAGGACCGCGGAGATAGGTATTGTCGAGGATGTGATGACCGCAGTAAAGCTCCTTCCCGGGGTGGGCTATGTGGGGGGATACCGGGCCATGCCCTCCATCCGGGGCGGGGAACCTTCGGATCTCATCGCCGCGTTTGACGGGTTCTATATAGAGCGGCCCTACCATTTGGGGGGGACCTTTTCCATCTTCGATCCCAAAATGGTATCCGGCGCCCGGCTTTCCCACGGGATCTTTTCCACCCGCTATGGTCATACCATCTCGGGGCTTCTGGATATCAGCTCAAAGGAGCCTTCAAACACGGAGCTTGAACTGGAGCTTGGGGTCTCCACCAGCGCCACGAACCTCAACCTCTCCTATCCCCTGTGGGGCAAGGGGGGGATCATGGTGATGGGACGGGTAAGCTACTGGGATCCCTTTGTTTGGCTGGCAAAACAATTTGTCGAGATAGTACGCAGCGTCAAAACCGCGCCCTACATACGGAGCGGCGCCCTATCGGCGGATTATCAATTCTCAGCGGACTTTGGGGTAAAGTTGAACGGTTTTTTCGGCGGCGACGGGATGGCGGTGTCCTATTCCAATGAGACCGGCGCCGTTACGGATTCCGAATGGAGCAGATCCGAGGCGGAGTTTTATTGGGATAATAAGATAGGTTTTATCACCGCCGGTTTTATCTATAACCCCCTGGCTAATTTGTTGTTAAAAACCAACCTGGGCGCGGGCTTGCTCAGGATGGATGTGGAGGGCTATACCTTTAACGAGGTACACCGCAGCTATACCCGGAATTTCATAGATATCTGGGATGAGCGGCTCGACGGGATCGATGACGGCCTTATAAGGGGAGAGTCCGGCTACTCCTATTCCGACGGGGGCCGGGATATATTCTTTTCCGATAGAACCCTCAGCTATCAGGGCCGGGTAGATCTGGACTGGGAGATAGGAGGGGGCTTCCTGTTTGCCGCCGGGATCGAGGAGATTTACAAACAGTGGCGGCGGTCCCAGCGTTTCAGTTCCCTCTACGAGCATGAGGAGGATCTGGCAATCTACGGAGACCTCATAAGCGGGGGACAGATATATTCTATTGATAACGGCTTTGCGCTTATTCGCAGCGGCGCCCTTAATAGCGCCGCCTATACCCTGCTGGAATACAGCAGCCCGAACCGCAGGTTCGGCGCCGAGGCGGGGCTGCGGGGGGATCACCTGTACTTTATGGGGGAGGATTTTTCCATCCAATCCATGCCGGTCCTGAATCCCCGGCTGACGACGGAGTTCGGCCTGCTCCGGGACAGGGGCCCGGTCGATGATCTTACCCTTACCCTGGGAAGCGGCTTGTTTTCCTCAATGAACAACGCCATCCAGAACCTCAATTCCCAAAGCGGCGTCCATGATTTTGATATGAAGCAGAACCGGTCCTGGACATCCCTGGTGGGAACCAGGATCGATTTTGTCCGGGGCTTTTCTTTTACCATAGAAGGATACTTTAAGCATGTATATGACCGGGCCTATACCTATAGGGAGATCGATGTGGAAGAGGGCGTCTCGACCCAGGTATACCGCTTCGACGGGAAGGGCCGGATCTGGGGCTTTGATCTGATGCTGCAAAAATTCGACGCCCGCTATTGGGACGGCTGGATATCCTACACCTTTACCCATGCCCGGTACCGGGACAGCCCGGAAGACGGCTGGTATTATCCCTCCTTTCAGCGTTTCCATTACCTCAACCTTGTTCTGAATATTAAGCCTGTCAAAACCTTTCATATCACCACCCGCTTCGGTTTTGCCAGCGGCAGGCCGAAAAATGAAGTGGGGGCTGTTTCCAGTTATCCCCTGCTGTACCCCGATCCCGCCGGGGGGACGGAGGATGTTATTGTTGAAAAATGGCGCCGGGAAGAATGGTATTCCGACACCGCCCGGACCAGCTTTGCCATTCCCTGGGATATAAAATTTTCAATATTCCGGTTCAATCCCCAGGGAAAGGTACAATCCGAAATCTATTTTAACATCGAGAACATCCTCTCCCTGGTGTATACCCCCGGGGGAAACCGGTCCTTCAACTCCGCCACCGGGGAGGAAGAGGAAGGCAGCAGCACCGCCTCCTATGACCTCCCCATTCCCATGATCTCTTTCGGTTTTAAATGGACCTATTAGGTTGTGCCCGTATACATATTATGTGTAATTTATTGTGTCTATGAGGTGTTAGCCCAATATCGCCCTAGAAAAAATTTTATAAAAAGCATTGACAAAAAATGAAAAAATTATATAATTCTGTATTATCATGTCTAATTGTGGAAAACAAACCGATAATTTATGAGGATATAGTAATACAGGCAAAAAATAATAAATCATAGTAAGAAGGAGCGTACCACGCATAACCGGTCTGTATGCGTTCCGCCGCCATTCGGCGGCTCCAGGGCTTTATATCTTTCTTCCGCCCATAGTAGCTGGTTTTGTAATTGTCTTACCAATTCCCGCAGGGCTTCTATCATGTCTGGTATTTCTGTTACTGTTGCTGCTTCCGGCATGACATAATACTATCACACCGGAATCTATTATGCAGCTTTTTTTCCGGCCACTGAATAAAATACTTCCTCGTGTTCGCTGAATATATCTATGCCTTTTAACAATAACCGTATCCGCTGGCAGATATGTTCGTCCAGGTTGCCCCTGTCCTTCGGCCAGGAAAAGCGGTCTTTTTCAAGCCGCTTTTGACACAGGCAAAATCTGGTTCTCTCCCAATAGAGGATTTTCAGTTTCTTCCGGGTTTTCCCGCAGAACAGGTAATAGGCTCCGTCGAAGGGGCCTTCGGGCCGCAATTCCCGCACCATCGCGGAAAGTCTGTTGATTTGCTTCCTCATATCCGTGAATCCGGTCTTCACGAATATCCTCGGTTCTTTTCTCAGTACCATAATATTCTCATTACGGAGCATTATGTATACCCTCCCGCTTATTGCCACATGGGATCTATTACAACTGGATTAGATTTATTAACATTAAGCA
>JAISOR010000097.1 GCA_031275535.1 Treponema sp.
TCGGTGATGTCCTCCAAACCGGCGATCATCCGCAGGGTCGTCGATTTACCGCAGCCCGAAGGACCGACAAAGACCACAAATTCCTTGTCTTCCACCACGATGTTGGCATTATCCACCGCACGGACATTGCCCTCATACACCTTACTGATACCTTTCAATTCTACTTTTTCCATACCAGGCCTCCCTATGATTGGGTTAGTTTATACTGATTAGTTTAGGGCCTGACGGGGGATTTGTCAATGAATTAGAACGCGGATTCCGGGGCAAAAGCCTTTACTCTCTATCCGGGATACTTTACGGCAATTCCACCGGTACGGTGCGTTTTCTCCGGGGGTATTCCGGAGAAATGCCAAAACATTGCCCAGGCGTTCCTTATATGGGGGGAAGAGGGGTTCCTCGCATAAGCCGGGCGCCCGATTGGCATTACGTAAATTTGGTACGGGTAGAGATCAAAGACGAACATGCGGTACGGAGAACGGTTAGCATCCCAAAATGGATGGATGACAGGGCTGTTTCATCAGGATTGAGTTTATCACGTGTTTTACAGGACGCCCTGGCGGAACGGTTGGGCTGACAAACATCATTCGCCTGACGACGGGAGTCCCCTCCGGCGTCGGGCTTCCTGCCCTCCGCCTCCGGGCCGCCTTTTTTGCTAAACCGCCTTCCTTGGCGGTTTGCCCCTCCGAACCTTGCGGTTCTCCGGGGCCGCAAAAAAGTTTCGACTCCCGGTTTTTCCGGCTTATGGTAGCTGTTTCGGGGAAATTGATACTATATTAGGCTGATAGAGAATTTTTAGCGGACGACGGGAGTCGAACCCGCGTCACAAGCTTGGGAAGCTTGGATAATACCGTTATATGACGTCCGCTTTAATGATTCTACTGTAACCGATATTTCACTTTTCTGTCAATATTCTTTTAAGGCTCTATCGAAAAACCCCGGTAGACGCCGGAGGGATTCTGCGGCCGGTGGCGGACAGACTCCACCCCGGCTCCCGGAGGGCCCCGGTGAAGCCATTGGAGAAAGGTGTCTAACTTTTCCTCCCTGCCCTCGGCCAATACCTCCACCGCCCCCTCGGGGGTGTTCCTGACCCAGCCGCTCAGACCAAGCCGGCGGGCTTCATAATAGGCTGAATACCGGAACCCAACCCCCTGCACCCGGCCTTGGACCAGGGCAAAAAAGGCGGATTGTTGATCCTCCGAATCGTCTTCTTCTATAAAATTATGATCCTCCATAATACTCATTAAATTTATATCGCAAATCTCAAAAAGGCAATATTAACCGCTGCGATAATATATAGAAATTACCGGATTCGTTTATAATCTTTTATTTCCTTCCGCAGCCGTTCCCCCAGTTCTGCCCTGGGGACCCGGATCTGTTCCATGGAGTCCCGGAACCGGAGCGTTACGGTCCCGTTGTCCTTGGACTCATAGTCGATGGTAACACAGAAGGGAGTCCCCACCTCGTCCTGCCGGCGGTACCGGCGGCCAATGGCCCCGGCTTGATCATAGTCGGTGGCAAAATCTTCCCTCAGTTCGTTCCGGATATCCTGGGCCAGTTCCGCCAGGCCGTCCTTCTTCATCAGGGGCAGGACCGCCACGGTAAGCGGCGCCACGTTGGGATGGAACCGGAGGACGGTCCGCCAATCATCTAGGGAACCTTCGGTTCCGCCGTTCCCCTTATCAGCCACCTTTTCTTCATCGTAGGCGTCGCAGAGGATCATCAGGAGGGTCCGGGTAAGCCCCGCGGAGGTCTCGATAATATAGGGAATATACCGCTCGTTGTTGTTGTCCTGATCGATGTACTGCAGGTCCTTGCCGCTGAATTCGGTATGCCGGGTAAGATCGTAATTAGACCGGTTGTGGATCCCCTCCAGTTCCTTCCACCCCATGGGGAAGAGATACTCAATATCATAGGCGTCCTTGGCATAATGGGCCAGTTCATTGGGGCCGTGCTGGTGCCAGCGGAGATGATCCATCTTAACCCCCAGTTTTTCATAATAAGCCCAGCGCCGTTTTTTCCATTCATTAAACCACTCCACATCGGTGCCGGGTTTAACGAAATACTGCATCTCCATCTGCTCGAATTCGCAGGTGCGGAAAATGAAATTCTTGGTTACGATCTCGTTGCGGAAGGCCTTGCCGATCTGGGCAATCCCAAAGGGAACCTTCATGCGGTTAGACTGGATAATGTTCTTATAGTTGACGTATATCCCCTGGGCGGTCTCGGGGCGAAGATAAATGACATTAGAATCCTCCTCACTGGGGCTCGTTTCCACCGGACCGATGTGGGTCTTAAACATGAGGTTGAACTTCCGGGTATCCGTAAGTTCACCGCCGCATTCGGGACATTTCTTAGCCGCCAGGTTTTCCCCGGGAATCTGGTCCGCCCGAAACCGGGCCTTGCACTTTTTACAGTCCACCAGGGGATCGGTAAAATTCTCCACATGCCCCGAAGCTTCCCAGGTCCGGGGATGCATCAGGATAGCCGCATCCAGACCCACAATGTTGTCGTGAAACCGGGTCATTTCTTTCCACCAAGCCCGGGCGATACGGTTCTTTAATTCTATCCCCAGGGGCCCGTAATCCCAGGCGCCGTTCTGACCGCCGTAAATCTCGGAAGATTGAAAAACAAAAC
>JAISOR010000176.1 GCA_031275535.1 Treponema sp.
GGACATAAGAAAATTCTCATCCAGGGCGTTTCCCCGTCTAATATTACTTAGGGCATTCCTCAAAACCGGCAGCCCCGCCAGGGCATAGGCGGCCAGGAGGGGAATAAGCGGGAGGAACCGGAAACCCCGCCAGGACACCTGAAACAGGGTCCCCTGATCGGTAAGGGATAACAGCGCAAAGCCAATAAGCCAGAGGGCCAGGGCGGCGGCAAACACCAGAATCCGTGTACGGGGCAGCGCGTAGGAGCCAAAGTGCAGGTATCCATCGCCGCCGGATTTCTCCGGCCCGGGCCCCGTATCCGCAGTGGTTTTTTCTTCCCGGGGGCGCCGGGCCGCGGCGCAGAGGGCGCAGCAGTCATCGTCACATTCATTAAACCGTGTATGTTCCATGCCTATTCTCCAAGATGATCCCTGGCGTATTTGATGATGGTATTCACATGATCATCATCCAGGGAGTAGTAGATAATCCGGCCGTCCCGCCGGGCCTTAACCAGCCGGCCCCGCTTGAGGGCCGCCAGGTGGTGGCTTACCGAGGAAACGCTGGCCCCGATACACACCGAAAGATCGAATACGCAGAGTTCCCCCGCGCCCAGGGCATAGAGAATCTTGAGCCTGGTAGGGTCCGTCAGGACCTTGAAGAATTCCCCAAGGTCGTTAAGGTCCTTCTGGCGGGGCAGCTGTTCCGCGGCGTGATCCACCATGTCCTGATGAAAGACCACGATTGATTTTGATTCGCCCATCATAATTCCTTTACAAATATACTTGAATACTTGTTCAACTATTCAAATATATACCGACATTTTATATTTGTCAAGAAAATTCAGGGCAAATTCGAGGTCCTTGATCCATAGGGCAATGCAATATATAGTAAATTTCTTATGATCTACTTAATAGGAAATTACCGTCTTGTCTAAAGAAAACCCTGAAATTCTGCCCCCCCAAAGAGGGGAGCCGTCCCGGAATGATGCGGCGGACCGGCTGGGCGTGGAACCGGTGGGGAAACTGCTTCTGCGTTTCTCCCTCCCGGCGATTACCGGTATGCTGGTTAATGCCCTCTACAAGGTGGTGGACCGGATCTATGTGGGCCGGGGGGTAAACGAAACCGCCCTGGGAGGGCTTGCGCTGGTCATGCCCCTGATGACCATATCCATGGCCTTTTCCATGCTCTTTGGGGTCGGGTCCGCAAATATGATCTCCATGCGGCTGGGCCAGGGACGGCGGGAAGAGGCGGAAAACGCCCTGAATCACTGCTTTTGGCTTTTAACCGTTGTGGGCCTTGTTTTACTATCCCTGGGACTTATCTTTATGGAGCCCATCCTCTCGGTCTTAGGCGCCCAGGAGGGCAGCGGGGCCATCGAATATGCCCGCCGCTACTTCCGGATTATCCTCTATGGCCTGGTGTTTATGATGGTGGGTTTCGGTTTTTCCCACTGCACCAGGGCCCAGGGCTTCCCGGCCATCACCATGCTTTCGATGTTCATCGGCGCGGGGCTGAATATCATCCTGGACCCGATCTTTATCTTTATCTTTCATTGGGGGGTCGAGGGCGCCGCCTGGGCTACGATCATCTCCCAGCTTGCCTCCGCCCTATGGATAGTATCCTTTAATATGGGGAAAAAGGTGCTTATCCGGCTCCGGTTTAGGACCTTTAGACCCCGCATGGGCATCATCACCCAGATTATGGCCTTTGGTTCGGCCCAGTTTTTGCTACAGTTCGTCATGTCCGCGGTGCAGCTTCTCTACAATACCAGCACCGGCTGGTACGGGGCGGATTCCCTGGGGATCGCCAATGGCGGCGACATTGCCCTGTCGGGGCTCAATATCATCAACTCAATCTCCATGCTGATCCTGATGCCCATATTCGGCATCAACCAGGGGGCCCAGCCCCTGCTGGGTTATAATTACGGCGCAAAAAAATACCGCCGGGTCCTAAAAACCTACCTTTTAGCGGTGGCCGCGGCCACGGCGATTTGTGCGGCGGGCTTTATTCTGACCCAGGTTTTCCCCCGCACGCTGGTGCTGCTCTTTGCCCCCGAGGGGAGTCCCGTGCTATTGTCCTTTGCCCCCTGGGCTATGCGGGTTATCATGTCCACCCTGCCTCTGGTCGGGTTTCAGGTGATCTCTACCAATGTCTTTGTCGTCACCGGCCGGCCAAAGATATCCATCTTCCTCTCCATGGTCCGCCAGGTTATTGTCCTTATTCCCTGTATGCTTATCTTTGGCCGCCTCTGGGGGCTGCGGGGCCTGGTCTTCTCCGCCCCGGTGGCGGACAGTTTAGCCTTCCTTCTTACGGCCCTTATGATCGCCTTTGAATTAAGAAAACTGCACGGCGCCAAGGATTAAGGGGCGGGGGTTTCAGGGCTGCCCGGGACTTAGCATATCCTCTGCTTTTATGTTATAATTGAAAAATGAAAAATCCGGCTGCCCGTTATGGCATCCGGGCTGTTCCATCGAGGGGTGAAGGCGATGCCGGTGGATTTTTACCATGCCTATAAACGGCATTGGGAGGACGCAAATTATCTGTTTAGCGATTCCCGATGGCCAAACGCGGATCAACTCTACGGATATGCGGCGGAATGTGGATTAAAATGCCTTATGCTCCGGTTCGGCATGGCC
>JAISOR010000203.1 GCA_031275535.1 Treponema sp.
GAACACTAAAGAGACGGACCGGATAGTTAAAGAAAATGCGTTACATCTGAAAGAAACCGAGCGGATAATTAAAAAGAGTTCTCAAGAAACTGCCCGGCAAATGAAAGAAACGGACCGGAAGATGGGCGAATTGGGAAACCGGTTTGGGGAACTGGCCGAACACCTGGTGGCTCCGAGTATCCACGAAAAGTTCAACGCCCTGGGATACCACTTCGACGCCGTGAGTCCCGGCGGAACCGAGATCAAAGATCCCGGCAGCGAAACCTATGCGGAAATAGACATTCTGCTCCAGAATACCGAATGCATTGTCGCGGTGGAGATAAAATCGAAGCTCCGGGAAAAGGATGTGGACGACCATGTCAGGCGGCTGGAAATCCTGCGGCGCTGGTCGGACAAGCACGGGGACAAACGGAAGATCCAAGGGGCGATGGCGGGGGCCATCGTAAGCCGGGAGGCGCGGCGCTACGCCCTGCAGGCGGGGTTCTATGTGATTGTCCAAACCGGGGACACGGTAAAGATAGACATCCCCAAGGGCTTTATTCCCCGGGACTGGTAGCAGACCCGCCGTTTCAGGGGGGGAGAAGGTATGCCCCCCCCTTCCAGCCACAAACCCGTTGCGTACTACGGGTTTGTTCATTATATTTAGGGTATACGAGCCTGTTCCAAAAAAATGGGGGTACCGATGAAACTATACAGCCGAGGCCAGGTGTTCTTTTTCTCTGTTCTAACCGGTCTTATTGTGATCATGTTTGCCGTGGGGATAGGGTTTTTCCGGGTTCCTTTAGAAGGTACCGGCAAGGCGGCTGTTCAGGAAGAACAGGTCCCGGTAAAGACCGAGGCGGACCCCTTTGAGGCCCTCCGGCTCCGGCAATCTCCCTATACCAATCCATTACAGCTTAATGCGGCGGAGCTTTTGCCCTATACCGAAGACGAGCGGGAAAATATTTCCGTCTATGAACAACTTAACGAGGCGGTGGTGAATATCACCACCGAAACCGTGGCAATTAACTGGTTTCTGGAACCCGTTCCCCAGGAGGGGGGCTCCGGCTCGGGGTCCATCATTGATACCCGGGGTTATGTACTGACCAATAACCATGTGATTGAAAACGCCTATAAGGTGTTTATCAACCTGGCCGACGGCAGTCAGCTTGAGGGGACGGTCGTCGGAACGGACCCGGAAAACGATCTGGCGGTGATCAAGTTTGAGCCCCCTAAAGAGATGGAGCTTAAAACCGTACCCTTTGGGACCTCCGACAAGCTCCGGGTCGGCCAGAAGGTTCTGGCCATTGGAAACCCCTTTGCCCTGGAACGGACCCTGACGGTGGGCATCGTTTCCGGCCTGGGCAGACCCATCCAGACTTCCCGGCAAAACATCATCCGGGACATGATCCAAACCGACGCTTCTATTAACCCCGGCAATTCCGGGGGACCCCTGCTGGACGCCCAGGGCCGGATGATCGGCATCAATACCATGATCTATTCTCCCTCGGGGGGGTCCGTGGGGATAGGTTTTGCGGTGCCGGTGAATACCGCCAAACGGGTAGTAGCGGAACTTATCGCCTACGGAAGGGTCCGCCGGGGATGGATCGACGCCTCGGTGGTCCAGCTCTTCCCCGCCCTGGTCAATTACGCCAAGCTGCCGGTTTCCTCGGGGCTCCTGGTTTCCCGGACTAAACGGAACGGCTTTGCCGAACAGGCGGGGATCCGCCAGGGCAGCGAGCCGGTGCGTTACGGTTCCAGCGTGATCTACCTGGGCGGGGACATCATCACCGCCGTGGACGGGATGAAGGTGGAATCCCTGGCGGATCTCTACTCCGCCCTGGAAGACAACAAGCCCGGAGAAAGGGTGACGGTGGAGGTGCTGCGGGGAGGGAGAACCAGCAGGCTGGAAATAAGCCTGGCGGACCGGGAAGAGGTCCTATCCCAGTAGCAACTATATATAGCGGAACGGAGTCGTATTGGCAGAAACAGACAGGTCCATCTCCAGGATAGGATTGATAAGAACCGCAGCCCTGATTGCGCTGCTGGGAAACACCCTTTTAGCGGCCTTAAAAATAGGAATGGGTTTATACGCCGGGAGCTTGGCGGTGGTGGGGGACGGTATCGATTCATCGGTGGATGTACTCATCGCCATTATGTCCCTGGTGGTGGCCCGGATAATTTCCCGCCCCGCGGATCCGGAACATCCCTGGGGCCATGGCAGGGCGGAAACCGTGGCCACCGCGCTTCTCTCCTTTGTACTCCTCTTTGCCGGGGCCCAGCTTATCCTCAATTCCGGGACACAGCTTGTTTCCGGCCTCAGCCCCGAGATCCCGTCGCTTCCCGCGGTAATTGCCACCCTTATTTCCATAGGGGGAAAACTCTTTCTTGCCTGGAGCCAGTACCTCTTAGGGAAGAAGGCGGACTCGGCCATGCTCCGGGCAAACGCCAAAAACATGGCCGCCGATGTGATCATCTCCGTGGGAGTTCTTGCGGGCCTGGGGCTTTCCATGGTCCTGGGTATGGGGCTCATCGATTCTGTGGCGGCCCTGCTGGTGGGAATCTGGGTCATCAAGTCCGCCATAGGTATTTTTCTCGAGGCCAATTCGGAACTTATGGACGGCGGTTCCGGGGCGGAATTTTATCAGGCGGTTTTTGCGGCGGTCCATTCGGTCCCCGGCGCGGGGAATCCCCACCGGACCCGGATGCGGCGCATCGCGGGATTCTGGGACATTGACATCGATATTGAGGTGGACCCCCAGCTTACCGTTAGGGACGCCCATGCCATCGCCTCCCAGGTGGAAGGGGCCATTAAGGAACGGGTAGAAGGGGTTTACGATATTATGGTTCATGTGGAACCCGCGGGGAACCGGGAACAGGAAGGCTACGGCCTCTGCGAGAACGAGCTGCCCTCCCGCTAGGAGTTTGTTGCGCTTCGCGCTTGAAATAGTATAAACATTCATAAAATGAATGTTTATACCTTACAAACTCCGAAGCATGCCCATCAATCGAGGTTTTTTGCATGTTTATGCAAAAAACCCACAAGTGCAACAGGCTGCTAGA
>JAISOR010000278.1 GCA_031275535.1 Treponema sp.
GTCCGCTGTACATCAAAGTCCGGATCCGGCACGGGAATGGCCGAAAGCAGCGCCCGGGTATAGGGGTGCAGGGGCCTTTCAAAAAGCCTGGCCGCGGGGGCCTTTTCCACCATCTGCCCCAGATACATCACAAGAATATCGTCGGAGAGATGCTTTACCACCGAAAGATCATGGGTAATAAAGAGATAGGTAAAACCCATTTCCTCCTGGAGGTCCTGCATCAAATTGAGGATCTGGGCCTGGATGGATACATCCAGGGCGCTCACGGGCTCGTCACAGACAATGAGCTTGGGATTCAGGGCCAAGACCCTGGCAATACCGATCCGCTGCCGGCGGCCCCCGTCCAGTTCATGGGGATAGGTGTTGATGAGCCGGGAACCCAGACCCACCATCTCCATAAGCTCCAGGACCCGCCTGCGAAGGCCTTCCTTGTCTCCTGGGGCATAGAGCTTTTGAATCAGCAGGGCCTCGCTGATGGTCTGGCTTACCGTCATCCGGGGGTTGAGGGAGGCGAAAGGATCCTGAAAGATGATCTGCATATTCCTGCGGAGGGTCTTCATTTGCGCTTTATTGTAGGCAAGGATATTGTCACCCTCAAAGAATACCTTACCGGAACTGGGTTCGTGGAGACGGAGGATGGCCCGGCCCAGAGTGCTCTTGCCGCAGCCCGACTCCCCTACAATCCCCAGGGTCTCACCTGTTAAGACCGAAAAGCTCACGTCGTCTACCGCGTGGAGTACCCCCGCGGGGGTATTAAAATATTTTTTGAGGTTTTCTACCCGGAGCAGCGTTTCTTTTGCCATCAAAGCCCCTCCCCGCCTGATTCCACCGCCTTTGGCGCGGCGGCCCCGGGCGGCGGCAGTTCCTTCCCGGCGTAGACGCATCTGACCAGGTGCCCCGGCCCGCTTTCTGCCGCGGCAAGGAAGGGAATTTCCCGGGCGCATGCCTCCCCGGCGTAATCGCAGCGGGTATGGAACTTGCAGCCCCGGGGAAGGTCGGTTGGGTCGGGCATCAGCCCCTTTACGGATTTAAGGCGCCGCACCTCCTTTGCCAGGCTCGGAATGGAACCTAAAAGCCCCATAGTGTAGGGATGCTTCGGATTTTTAAAAACATCCCGAAGATCCCCATACTCCACAATTTCACCGGCGTAGATAATCGCCACCTCGTCGCAGTTCTGGGCGACCACTCCCAGATCGTGGGTAATGAGGATCATGGAGGTGTTGAGCCTGGCCTTAAGGGACTGTATCATTTCCAGTACCTGGGCCTGAATAGTCACATCCAGAGCGGTTGTGGGTTCATCGGCGATGAGAAGCTGGGGGTTGCAGGCCAGGGCGACAGCGATGATCACCCTCTGCTTCATGCCGCCGGAAAACTGATGCGGATATTCAGCCATCCGTTCCGGGGGAATGCCTACCATTTTGAGCATATCCCCCGCCGCCGCGGCCGCTTCTTTGGGGGCCATTTTTTTGTTGTGGGTCTTGATAACTTCGATAATCTGATCCCCCACCGTCATGACAGGGTTAAGGCTCGTCATGGGGTCCTGGAAGATCATGGATATCTGGTTTCCCCTGATGGCCCGCATCTTGACCTCGCTTAAGGCAAGGAGATCCTGGCCGTTAAAAATCACCTTACCCCCTGTGATTTCACCCGGAGGATCGGGAATAAGCCGCATGATTCCCCGGGCCAGGGTGGTCTTTCCCGCGCCGGTTTCTCCCACAAGGCCCAGGGTATGTTTCTCCTTAAGAAAGAGACTGACCCCGTTAAGGGCTTCCACGATTCCATCGTCGGTAACATAACGAATTCTAAGATCTTCAATCCGGAGTAATTCCCTGCCTTCTGCCACAGGAACCACCTTAGGTTTTAAGCCGCGGGTCCAGGGCATCCCGAAGACCGTCGCCCAGCACATTCAGGGCCAGGATAGTGAGCATAATCCCGAGACCGGGAATAACCGTAATATGCCAGCCTTCCCGAATGTAGGTCCGCGCGCCGGAAAGCATGGAACCCCATTCGGGAGTAGGAGGCTGTATCCCCAGGCCAAGGAACGAAAGCCCGGCTATGGAAAGGATGGAACCGGCCACCCCCAGGGTTGCCTGGACGATAAGGGGAGCCATGGAATTTGGAAGAATGTACCTGAAAATGATCCGGAAATCCCCGGCTCCCAGGGCCCGGGCCGCCTCAATGTACTCCTGTTCTTTGACGGTGAGTACCGATGCCCGGACTGTGCGGGCGAAGGTGGGAACATAGGCGATGGCGATGGCGATGAGCACATTCACGAGGCTCGTTCCCAGGGCCGCCACAATGGCAGTCGCCAGCAGCATAGAGGGAATCGCCAAAAGGATATCCATGAACCGCATGATCCCGTTATCGGCCAACTTGCCGTAATAGCCCGCGAGGGCGCCCAAAAGCCCTCCTACCAGGGTGGACAGTATGATGGCGGCACTCCCCATAAAGAGAGAATACCTGATGGCCCAGATCATGCGAAAGAAAATATCCCGCCCGAATTCATCCAGGCCAAAGGGATGCCCGGGGCCGGGACCCTGGAGCCTGAGTCTGAGGTTCTGCTTGATCACATACTCATTATAAATTTTGTTATGAGTCACGCTGTCCGCGATAATCGTCCCCACCGCCGCGGCAAAGAGGATAAGGAGAAACCCCAGCCCCACCAGGGCCAGCTTGTTCTTCTTGAGCCTCCGCCAAACCTCTCCCCAGAGAGACCGTTGTTTGTTTTGACCTTCCCGGTTTTTCATGCAGCTCTCCTTAACTTTAAACCGGAAGCCTTATACTGGGATTTTATCCGGGGATCCACAAAACCGTAAATAATATCGACCGCCAGATTTACAATGGAAAACATGGTGGCCATAAAAATCACCGCTCCCAGCACCATGGGAATATCTTTCCGGCCAATAGAATCCACCAGGAGACGGCCAAGTCCCGGCCAGGAGAATACCGTCTCGGTCAACATGGCACCCCCCAGCAGGTGGCCGAACTGAAGCCCGACGGCGGTAATAATAGGAATAAGGGCGTTCTTGAACATGTGCTTCCTGGTAACTTCCCCCTCGGTGATCCCCTTGGATCGGGCGGTAAAGATATAATCCTGGCGGATCACCTCCAGCATGGAAGACCGGGTCATTCGTACCACCGTGGCTGCCGCCCCTGTACCCAAAGTCAGGGCAGGAAGCACGATACTCCGGAGGAGGGGAACAAATCCGTTTCCCATTCCCTGGGAAGGCAGCCAGCCAAGTTTGAGGGCAAACAGAAGGGAAAGGAGAAGGCCCAGCCAGAAATTCGGCATGGAAACCCCGATCAAAGAAAGCACCACAGAGACGTTGTCAAGAGCGGTATACTGTTTCTTTGCCGAGATGATCCCTACGGGAATGCCGATAAGGAGGGCCACGATGATCCCGGCAAAAGCCAGTACGCAGGTATTGGGGAAACGATCCCATATTTGTTTCGCCACGCTGATTTTGTTGAGGTAGGATACCCCAAAATCCCCCCGGCACATGTTCTTTAAATAGTTGAAATAACGAACCGGGAGAGGATCGTTAAGCCCCAACTCTTCCCGAATCTGGGCCCGGGCTTCGGCGGTGGCCTGATCCCCCAGGATAATTGACGCGGGATCTCCGGGAGTCAAATTCATAATGAAGAAAACAATGAAGGTGACCCCTAAAAGCACAGGTATCATCAACAGGATTCTCTTAAGAATATACATCAACATAAAAATTCCTGATTCAGGGC
>JAISOR010000181.1 GCA_031275535.1 Treponema sp.
AAGAAAAAACTGTTGAAATAGCCCGTAATCTCAAAAAACTCGGCCTGCCGCCGGAACAGATAGTTGCGGCTACCGGCTTGACGGAGCAACAGATTAAGGGGCTGTAAAACCATTCGGCCCGGTTTTATACCTGGGCCGGCTCGGGGACCGTAACGCAGCCATCGGGGAGGATGAGGATCTTGGGGACCCTCCCCTGGGTTCCCGCCTTTTCCATCGCTTCGTTTAGCGCTTCCTGGGGGGACGCGGCCTTTTCTATGAACAGGCTTTTTAATCGTTCTTCCGGCAGTTCCGTAACGGCCTTTATATGCGCCCGCTCCGAGACCGCGGCCATCTTTGCGGCCTTGTGATACCCCAGCTTATACCCGGCTTCGATCTTCCTAAGGGCCTCCGCGGGACTCGATGCCTGGGCTAATAACTGTGCATAGGCCTCGTCCCCTATACCGTCCCGGCAGGAAGAAACCAGGATCAGGGTTCCCCCGTCTTTTAGCGCCATCCCTCCGTTGTCTATCGCCTTTTGTGACTGGTACAGATCAATATCCATGGGAAATTTCGCCACCGATACCACGATATCCGCCCGGGCGGGAACCGAAACGCAGAAAATTTTCCGGGCTATTTCCACCGCCGCATAAAACGAAGTGAGGATATCCCCGGCGCATACCGCAGCCACCCCCTGGTCCTTATCCAGGACCGTCATAAGGGAATATACCGGCGCCTTGATCAGCGGCAGGGCGTCCATCATATCTTCATGGACCGGGTTCCCCTCCAGGGCAAGGGAGCGGGCCCGGGGGGACAGGGCCTGTTTGTGATTGGCCTGGATGGTTCTATAGGCGGCGATTCCCGGCAAAAAGGCCTTGCGGCCCCCGGTAAAACCCGCAAAGTAATGGGGTTCCACGCTGCCCGTAATGATGATCCGGTCCGCATCGAAGATCCGCTTGTTCAGCAGGATGGGGGTCCCGTTCCGGGTGAACCCTAAATCCGCCATATCCTCCTCATGCCTGGCGTCATGGGGGATACACCGGGATCGGAGGAGGGTAAAATGGGGCCCCAAAATCTGCCGGTATTCTTCTTCCGTGGGAGCGCGGTGGGCCCCGGTGGCCACCAGGAGGCTTATGTTTTCTTTCCTTATCTTTGCGTCCCCTAAAACAGGGAGCAGGGCGCTTAAAATCGCCCCCGTCGGCGTGGGACGGGTAGCGTCATTTATGATAATAAGGACCCTGGCCCCCCCCGCAAGAAACGCCGCCAGGCTCCGGGGCTGTTCAAGGGCCTTTTTAAAAACCGTGTCCGGGTCTTCCGCCAGGGAAAACCCATTTGGCTCCGCCACGGCCAGGAGGTTTTCGTCGGGAAACTCCAGGGGAAAGGTTCTGCCCAGATAGGGGAGCTCTATTTTCACGTCACCCCCTTACGGCTTCAATGGCTTTTTGCAGGGCATCGGCCAGGAGGGAATCCGGCGGCTCCCGGATGTGACCCGATTGCTTCATATCCTCTACCAGTTTACGGGTCTCCATAATATCCGCCTTTGCGCGCCGGTATACCTCGTCCCAGGAAAGCTCTATCCGGGCTACGCCCTCCTTGACCGCCTGCTGGGCCACATCGGCGGCCTCCTGGGCAAAAACCTCGGTCTCTTCCATGGTGGCGATGATATTGTCCGGCGTAATGCCCCGCTTCCCGGAGAATTCGGCGATGGAGTGGGCGCAGCGGATGGCCATGCCGTCGGTGATCTTCCTGGCCCGGACCAAAAGCGCGCCCTTGAGGATGCCGGGAAAGCAAACCGAATTGTTTACCTGGTTGGGAAAATCCCCCCTGCCGGTAGCCACAATAAAGGCGCCCTCTTCCTTGGCCGCATAGGGCCAGATCTCCGGGACCGGATTCGCGCAGACAAAGACGATGCCCTTGGAAGCCATGGAACGGATCCATTCCCGCTTTACCGTATCCGGGCCGGGGCTGGAGAGGGCTATGAGTACATCGGCCCCCTTCATGGCCTCCTCTATGGAAGCTGTTCTTCCGGGGTTGGTTTTTTCACAGAGTTCCCACTTCCGGTAATTCCGCTTATCATTTTTGATATCCTCCCGCCCCGCGTGGAGGGAGCCCTTGGTATCAAAGATGGTCATCCTGGCAGGGTCGCCGCCGTCGGTCAGAATGAGCCGGGCGATGGTGGTGTTGGAGGCCCCGGCGCCAAGGAGGACTATCCTGGCGTCCCCTATTTTTTTGCCCGCCAGTTTTAGGGCATTGATGAGCCCCGCCAGGGTGACACAGGCGGTCCCCTGGGCGTCGTCATGCCAGACCGGAATATCGCAGGCTTCCCTCAGTTCATCCAGGACCTTGAAACAATTAGGCTGGCTAATATCCTCCAGATTGATGGCTCCAAAGGAGTGCTGGACCATCTTTACCAGTTCTATCAGTTTATTGGGATCGTTCTTTCCGTCGGGTCCTCTGGAATCCACACAGAGGGCCACCGAATCCACCCCGCCCAGATACTTCATGATCATGGCCTTCCCTTCCATAACCCCCAGCCCGCCGGGAGGGGTGCAGTCCCCGTCACCCAGGACCCGGGTAGAATCGGACACCACCGCCACCAGGTTCCCCCGGTTAGAAAGGGCAAAGGATTCATCGTTATTATCCCGAATGGCGGTGGAGATCTTCGACACCCCCGGGGTATACCAGACATTGAACCAGTTAAGGCCGTATATGCCGCATTTGGGCAGGGTCTGCATTTTGCCCCCGTAGAAACGATGGGCCTCGTAGGAGAGGTTTTTGAGAAACAGGGTCTTGGCCTGGGCCTTCTTTTCCTCCGTAAAGTCCGCGGGAAAGAGGGCGTCCAGATTTTTCAAAGTGGGATCGATTTTCATGTTATCTTCCTTGTTTTAGTTTTAAAGCCGCCCGCACAATGTCCTCTGCCCGGAGGCCATAATGTTCCATAAGATAATCCTGGGGGCCTACGGAGCCGAATTCATCCTGAACCCCGTGTTTGTGCATCCTGGCGGGGACGCCGCTTTCGAGGAGCGCGGCCCCCACGGCGTCTCCCAGTCCGCCGATGATGTTGTGGTTTTCGCTTGTCAGGATCGCGCCGGTTTCCTCCGCGCATTGGATGACCAGGCGGGTATCCAGGGGTTTAACGGTATACATATCCACAACCCTGGCCTTGATCCCCCTTTCTTCCAGCATGGCCGCGGCCTTGAGGGACTCCCCCACCATGAGCCCGCAGGCGATGATGGTAAGATCCGTCCCTTCCCGGAGGATTTCTCCCTTACCGATGGTGAATACGTGATCCCCGCTGTAGAGGGAGGGATAGTTCTTGCGGGTGGTTCTAAAATAGATAAGCCCCTGCATGTCTTTGGTGATCCGCATAAGCTGTTCCAGCATAAGGCCGTCGCTGATCTCTATTACCGTGCTGTGGGGAACCGCCCGCATCAGGGCCATATCCTCAAAGGGCATGTGGGTGCCGCCGTTAAAGGCCGCGGTTACCCCCGGATCGGATCCAAAAACCCGGACGCTGTTTCCCGCATAGCCGATGGATAAAAATATCTGATCGTAACTGCGCCGGGAAGCGAAGGGTCCGAATGAATGGGCATAGGGTTTTTTGCCCCCCGCGGAAAGGCCCGCGGCGATCCCCATCATATTTGCCTCGCTGACGCCGCAGTTTATGGCCTGCCGTTTGTTCCGTTTCCAGAATCCGGAGGTCCCAAAGGAATTCATCAGATCCGCATCGAGATATACTACATCGGGGTCCTCATTACAGAGTTGTTCTATTACCCGGCCAAAGACATTTTTGTAGACCTCTTTGTCCATGCTGCCGTCGTAAATAATCATGGATGATCCTCCCTATTTAACGCGGCAATTACCTGTTCCATATGGCTTATCGATTTTTCCAGAATCTCCCCCTCAAACACGATGTGGTGGTTTAATTCGATCTCTTCAACATAGGGAACCCCCGCGCCCTTCCTGGTATTAAGGACAATGCAGGAGGGACGGCCCTTTTCCTCCCGGGCCTTCTCAATCGCCAGGGCGATAGGTTCCACGTCGTTCCCCTCAATGCTCTGGGCATACCAGCCAAAGGCGGTGAATTTCGCCGCCACATCGGCAAGATCGAGGACCTCCTCGGTTTTCCCGTCCAACTGCTTATGGTTATAATCCACAAACCAGATAAGATTGTCCAGTTTCTGCTGGGGCGCGAAGAGGGCGCCCTCCCAGGACTGGCCCTCGTTCAGTTCCCCATCCCCGGTAACAAGATAGGTCCGGCTTGCCATGCCGTCCATCCGCTGGGCCAGGGCAAGCCCTATGGCGGTGGATACCCCCTGCCCCAGGGACCCGGTGGTCATATCAATGCCCGGGGTGAGCTTCCGGTCGCAATGGCTTGGCAGGCTTGTTCCCGGCTGATTCAGGGTTTTAAGTAACTCTATACCAAAGAAACCCTTTAGGGCAAGGACCGAATAAAGGGCGGGCCCGGCGTGTCCCTTGGACATAACCAGCTTATCCCTTAGGGGCCAATCCGGATTCCGGGGATCAATGCGCATGGCCCGCCCGTACAGGACCGCCAGGGTTTCCACAATGCTCAGGGCGCCGCCCAGATGGCCGAAGCCCCGGGCGCCGATACACTTAATAGTTTCCAGCCTGATCCGGGCGGCAAACTTTTTAAGCTCCCCTATTTCCTGTTTAGTAATGCTCATGGTCTTCTACTTCCATTTTCCCAGGCCAAGGTACTTATTCGTCTCCGCGGTTCCCGAGGCGGAATCCCCCTGCATTTTCAGGGCCGCCCGGATGGCGTCCATGGTTTCCGGGATGGTAACCGATTCCTGGGGGATATTGATGGCATACATGATATTGTCGCCGCTCTCCACAATGCTGTCTTCCCAGAGGCCGATCTCATACATATCGCCCCGGGGATTTCCCAGATCCCGGGCATAGCGGAAAAAGGAGGCGTTCCCCAGGAAACCGTCATCGATGCGGACCACCCTGATACGGTTATGGGTGTTAAAGGCCGCCAGGGCCATGTCCTTGGTGATCCTGCCGTTTTTGCCGTGGGCCACCACGGTTATGATATGCCCGTGGGTAACCGGGGTATGCACCAGGATCCCCGTGGCTTCGATGTGGGGCATGATGGTCTCGAGGTCCACCGCCTGATGGGAGGGGGCCTTGTCGATTTGCAGCGCATTGGTCAGGCCCCGGTGATAGTCCCCGGGGTCCGCCACCCGGCGGATAATGGTAATGGCCACCCGGTCAAGGCCGTACCTTCTGTCCAGGCAGTCCACGGAACGGATAAGGCCCGTGGTATTACAACTGGTCAGTTTAAGGTACTTCGCCCCCAGGCCCTTCTCGTAATTGGCGTATCCATGGAAGAAGACATCCGCCACGGCGTTCTTCTCCCCCCCCTGGAAAACAGCCCGGACCCCGGCTTTCTCGTAGAGGGCCTTGTTCTTAACCCCAACCCCGCCGGGGGACGAATCGAGCATGATGTCAACCTTCCCGATAAGATCCTCAAAACTACCCTGTACCGGGATCCCCAGGGCCTCGAATTTTGATCTATCCGCCCCTTCGACCAGATAGAGATTATAGGGCATGCCCCGTTCTTTGAGGGCCCGGATGGAAAGGGTTGGCGCCAGGTCCGCAATGCCTACCAATTCCATGTCTTTCTGCCGGGCCACGCCATCCGCTAAACGTTGTCCTATGACGCCGTATCCTGCTACACCGACTTTTACCATTTTTCATATCTCCTTCTTCCGTAAAATATTAGAACCATGCCGTAAGGCTTTTATTACCGGTAATTCTTCCCCGGTAAGGAAGCGGATTAGGGCCCCCCCGCCGGTACAGATATAGTTGACGGCCCCGGTCTTGTTGTATTTTTTTGTGGCCGTGATGCTGTCCCCGCCGCCGATAACCGTGTATGCGGCGGTGTCTCCCAGGGCGTCCCATACCATCCGGGTACCCATTTCGGTTTCTTCGTTTTCAAAAACACCCATGGGGCCGTTCACAAATACGGTCCTGGCGGAACGGATGATCCGCTGGTACTCCGCCGCGGTTTCCCTCCCAATGTCCAGGATTAACGCGCCGGCCCCTATCTGCCCCAGGGCATACTCCACCCGCCGCTGGTCCTCCACCGCCGCAAAATCCCGGGGCATGAGGATCTTTTTCCCGTATGCCCGCAGCAGTTCCCCGCCGGTTCCCACAAGCCCCTCATAGCCCTCTTTACGGATAAAGGCCCTGGCAGGCTCGCCGATATCCTCTCCGCCGGCCCAGAGGAGCACTTCTCCCACAAGCCCCCCGGACAGGACCGTATCCGCGATGCCGCCCTTTAATACGGTACTCATCATCAGGAACGCATCCTGTATCTTGGCGCCCCCCAGGACAAACACACAGGGCCGGGCGGGGGATTTCATGAGTTCCGATATGACGCAGTATTCTTCCTCGAAGAGCCGCCCCATGGCGCTGGGCAGGATCTGTTCGAACCCGCAGAGGCTGGGCTGATCCCGGTGGGCCGCGGCAAAGGCGTCGCAAACGTAGAGATCCGCCAGGGGCGCCAGTTTCCTGACCAACAGGGTCTTGGCCTGCTCCTCGTGGGATAGGAGCAGCTTGGTTTCAAAAAGGGTTTGTTCCTCCGACACAAAGCGGACATTGTCCAGCAGCAGGATGTCCCCCTTTTTAAGGGCCCCGATGGCTTCCCGCGCCGCGGGGCCGCATACATCATCAATAAATCCGACCCTTGTTCCCAGGAGCTTGGACAAAACCTCCGCATGGGGTTCGGTGGTGTAGAAATTTTTGTATTCAATGTCGCTGCCCTGATGGGCCAGGAGGACCAGTTTTGCCCCCCTGCCGCGCAGTTCCCTTAGGGTCGGAATACAGGCCTCTATCCGGGTCGTATCCTTTAGGGTCCCCGTTTTTTTATCCACCGGCTGATTAATATCAATCCGGCAAAGCACGGTCCTGCCCTCTACCTCTACATCGTCCAGGGTGTTTATGCCAAATTTCATGGTATGTCCTTTGCCCTAGATGCCGGCCTTTTCCTTAATGTACGCCCGGGCCTTAATGGCATACTCCAGGGGATCCGCCTTGGCGGGGTCCTGTTCGGCCTCCACCACCCACCATCCTTTGAAGCCGGCTTTTTTCAGGGCCTTAAATACGGGTTCAAAATCTATGCTCCCGTCGCCGGGGACGGTGAA
>JAISOR010000205.1 GCA_031275535.1 Treponema sp.
CTGGCGCAGATCTCTATTTTTGGATTTTCCTTCATCTGCCGGTACATATCTTTCCGGTTATTAGTACAAAGGGAAAGCTTCCCCTCATACTCCATCACAAACCCCATAGGACGGACCCTGGGCTGATCCCCCTGGATGGTGGCCAAAAAAAACACCTTGTTTTCGAGCAGAAACTTAATTATTTCTTCAATGATAGTATAATTTCCCATAATCATGTAAAACTATCAAGGGATTCCTTATTAGGGTATACTGTTGCGGGAGAGGATCGGTATGATACAAATGCTCTTTTTCCTCCGGTTCCAGTCACAACTTCGCCGTACCAGGCCGGAGATGATCTCGTTCCTGGAAAAATCGGTTATTGAAGCCGTTAAAGATTCCGGGGGGAACGTCAAATTAGAACACCGGTTTATCGCCGCCTCCCTGGACGAAGGCTCCCTGGGTTTCTGGCTTGATATCCTTACCACCCTGGAGACCATCCTCAGGGCATTAAAAAAAACCGCCTCCGAGCTATACGGCCATAGATGTATCATTGGCCGGGATATTCCGGAAGAGGGCCTGCGCTTTTCCAAGGCCCTGCCCCTGGGTTCCACGGGAACGGGAATTTGGTGCGCCGATGAGGTCCAGCGGGCGCTGGAACCCTATGTGGTTTTTGAGAAACCCCTTCAAGGGCAGGAAATAAATTCCCCGGCAGCGGGATATGCCCAGATAAAAAAACTCAAAGCCCTTTCCGCCCTTCCTTCCCCCAAGAAATACCCCTTTAGCGAAAAAATCCAGCGGGCCTTAAAACAGCGCCACCAAAACACGATGCTCCTGGGCCCGGACTTTATGGGAAAAAGGGAAGGCCTGTACCGGTTTTGCCTTAATATGGGGGGGAATTTCCCCTCCCTGGTAATCCATTTTGGCTCCGGGGGAACCGGCCTTAGCTGTTTCTCCGATGCCCTGAGCCCCCCGATCCGTTCGCTGATCAAGCTCCATGGAGAACCGAAGGTCCTTGAAGATCTGGACGCCCTGGGGAGCCTTATTTTTAAGGAACGTCTTAGGAATGAATATTCCGCTTATTTAATCCGGGAAGCACGGCGCTTCCTGCGCCTCCTCATAGAAACCTATTGCGGTCTTGCCCGGTCCCGGGACAGCACCCCCCTTATTGTTCTGGAAAATCTCCATGAAGCGGATGAACCGGTGGGGCAAATCTTCATAGATACCTATAGGGCTCTCCAAAACGAAAAAACCATACGGCTCTACGGAACTTGTTCCGACGGAACAAATCCCGGCGGCAAAACGGGTGTCCTTAAATCGAGTTCGGCCCTTTGGGAGCCAATTTTTCCCCGGATCTTGAAATTCTCTCCCGAGGATTTTCCCGCCCTCCATCCCCCCGATATGTCCCGGGACCTGTGGGAAATAGTCTATGCCACGGGACTGCTGCGCCCTTATTTTCCGGGCTTCCTCTTTCCCGGTCTTTTTGAAGAGGAAGGCAAAAATCCGGACATGATCTCCCGGGCCTTTGGGATGCTTTCCCATTTGGGGATTATTGATTTTGATGAAGACCCCATACCCCGGATGTATGGTTTTTTTGAAAAGGCCGAAGAGGTGCTGGGGGAACGGAAAGAACAGGTCCGGTCCATGGTAAGGAACCGTCTATTAGCCTGGGTCTCTTCGGGAAAGCTCCGCCCCTGCTTTAACCTGCTCCGGGCGCTGGTGAACCTGGGCGGAAACGGTACGGACGAGCTTATCCTGGATGCCATCTGCGGGGACCTTCTCAATGGGACCTATTCAGACTTACAGAGGGCAATCAACGACGGATGGCTGGAAAGGACAACCGGGAAAAACCGCGTTCCGGCGCTGTTGTATATTGCAAGGTCCCTGGAAAGCCTGCTCCATGGGAATGAGGCCGCCATACGGGAGGCCTGCCAGCCGCCGCCCCCGGAAGAAATCCCTGCCCCGGCCTATAAAGTCCAGATCCTTATAAATCTGACCAGCTATCATCTTGGTATTAAGGACACCGCCGCGGCTTTGGAATCGGCAAAGGAATCCATGCTGATATGTCAGGATCAGCCGGGCGGAAGGGGGCTGGCCCAGGTATACCGCCTGTTCTCCCTGGTCAATTTATTCAAGCAGCGCCTGGATGATACCATTGAGTACTTTTCCTTTGCCATCGAGAATGCGGAAAAATGCAGCAATTTTGATGAACTCACCGTGGCGGCCTACTATGCCGCGGGGGCCTATTTCCTTTTCGGGAATATCTCTAAGGCGGAACGGCTGGCCCAAAAAGCGGAGCAGACCGCATGGGAGTCCCAGCGGCCCGAATGGGCGGATCGGTCTAAATTCCTTATAGGGAGGCTCCGTTTTGAAACCGGCCGTTACCGGGACGCCCTTGTGATATTCGAGGAACTGCAAAACAAGCCCTCCGGGCCGCTTTCCCCCGAGGCGGCCCAGGTCTTGGGCGCCTGGATATACCGGGCGGATGTATTTCTGCGAAATACGCCTATCCGCAAGCCCCCGGTTTTAAACGGAGACGCCCTCCTTTTTGAGATTGAGGCTTCCTATTTAGCGGGAGATTACCAGCAAACCGTGGAACTTGCCGGCCGCCTCGAGGCCATCATTGCCGAACCCGGAGCCGCTGCCGGTGGAACGGGGTCCGAAAATTTCCTCTATATAGAACAGCCGGACTGGCGAAGCGGATTTGCCCAGTGCGAATTGTTCCTGCTTTCCAGAAAAGAACTCTGGACCCCCATGATTTCCACGTACCGGGCCCTGGCCATGTGCCGCCTTGACCGTTCCCACAGGCCCCAGCAGGAACAGGCCATCCATGTCATGCACCGTATCATCCAGGATGAACGGCTCTACAAAACGGGCCCTAATGACGCATTCTACTTTTTTGCCTATTACCGTATCCTGCTGGAATCCGGGGCCGCGGAGGTAGACATGAATACCGCTATAAGCATGGCCTTTAAGCGGCTCCAGCGCCGGGCAAGCCGCATAGACGATACGGAGGCAAAACGGGCCTTCCTTTCCCTGCCCTATTGGAACGGCGCTTTGATGCTTGCCGCCAGGGAGCATAATCTGATTTAAGATCCCTCCCGGGACATTTGCGCCGTGTTGCCTATATAGGGCATATTCTGTATAATTTCCGTAAAAATCGGGCCCTATAGCTCAATCGGATAGAGCAACGCCCTTCTAAGGCGTGGGTTGGCGGTTCGATTCCGTCTAGGGTCAGTATTATTGCGGGTATAATTCTTCATACCCCGGTCCTTTGTTGAAACCGGGAATTGCTGCTACGGCTCCCTGCGCCAGCTTTCTGTCTCCATATCGCAGGTATAGACGCCGGCTTGCCCGCCGTTGCTGGTATACAGATCACGGAAAGCGCTGCCATAGAAACCAAAGGTCGCGCCGGAGCTGATAGTATACCCCGCCTCTATTTTAATCCGGGTTATCCTGTTTCCGCTAAATGCGGCGTCCCCAATATTTTCAATACCGGCGGGGATCTCCACCGATTCAAGCTGATTATCGGAGAACGCGAACTCCCCAATACCGGTAACACCGGCGGGAATAACAAGCGTCCTAAGCTGATTCCCGGAAAAAGCGTAATCCCCAATAGTGGTAACGCTGCCGGGAATGGCAAGTTCCGTAAGCTGATTGCCGAAGAATGCGTATTCTTCAATGCTGCGCAACCCTAAGGAAATTACGATAGTGGTCAGCTTATTATTCCTAAAGGCGTGCCGGCCAACGCGGGCCACACTGCCCGGGATATCAAGTTCCGTAAGCCGGTTGTCGCAGAAGGCATAATCT
>JAISOR010000265.1 GCA_031275535.1 Treponema sp.
GACCCCCACGAGCTTTCCGGGGGGATGCGCCAGCGGGTGATGATCGCCATGGGGCTTATCTGCGAACCCCGGCTCCTCATCGCCGACGAACCCACCACCGCCCTGGACGTTACCATCCAGGCCCAAATTTTGGAACTGATGAAGGCCGTCCAGGAAAAAACCCGGATGGCGGTGATCTTCATCACCCACAACCTGGCGGTGATCGCCGAGATCTGCGATACCGTTTCGGTGATGTACGGGGGGCACATCGTGGAACAGGGAAGGGTGGAGGACATTTTTTACCGCTCCGCCCATCCCTACACCCAGGGACTGCTCCGCTCCATGCCCCGGATCGATGAGGAACGGGGGGGGGGCCGGCTCATCCCCATTGAGGGAACCCCCATCAATATGCTGGAGCCCAACCCGGGCTGTCCCTTTGCCCCCCGGTGCGACCGGTGTATGCGGATCTGCCTGGGCCGGTTTCCCCCGCAAAGCCGTATCGGAGACAAGCACCTGATTTACTGCTGGCTCCCGGCGGCGCCGCCGGAAGGAGCCGGCCATGCATAATACCCCCCTGGTACATTTGGAAAACCTCAAAAAATACTTCCGGGTCAAGGAAAATTGGGGGAAGGTGAAGTATATCCACGCGGTCGAGTCCGCGCCCCTGGACATTGGGGAGGGGGAAACCCTGGGCCTCGTGGGGGAATCGGGCTGCGGAAAAACCACCCTGGGCCGGACCATCCTGCGGCTCTACGAGCCCACCGCGGGGAGGATCTTCTTCAAGGGGGAGGACATTACCCGGGTGAATATGCTCCCCCTGCGGCGCAAGATGCAGATCATCTTCCAGGACCCCTCCTCCTCCTTGAACCCCCGGATGACCGTGGGGGAGATTGTGGGGGAACCCCTGGATATTCATAAGCTGGCCGCCGGCCGGGGGGAACGGAAGGAGCGGATCGAGGCCCTCCTGGAACGGGTGGGGCTGAACAGCGAACAGGCCAACCGCTATCCCCACGAATTTTCCGGGGGGCAGCAGCAGCGGATCGGCATTGCCCGGG
The DNA here is from genome assembly GCA_031275535.1 of Treponema sp. The sequence goes on from JAISOR010000265.1 coordinate 1,035, forward strand.
CATTGGCGGTGGAACCGGAATTTATCGTCTGCGACGAGCCGGTTTCCGCCCTGGACGTATCGATTCAATCCCAGATTGTGAATATGCTGGAGGATATGCAGGCGGAACTGGGGCTGACCTACCTGTTTATCGCCCACGACATATCGGTGGTGCGCCACATTTCCCGGCGGATCGCGGTGATGTACCTGGGCTATCTGGTGGAATTGGCGGAGAGTTACGAACTCTACAAGCATCCCCTCCATCCCTATACCAGGTCCCTTTTGGAGGCGGTTCCCATCCCGGACCCGGACCTTACCCGGTCCAGGAAGCGGACCATCCTGGAGGGGGAGATCCCCAGCCCCATGGACAGCCCCCCGGGCTGCCGGTTTAACACCCTCTGCCCGGCGGCGAAAAAACAATGCACCCAGGCCGCGCCGGAACTGCGGGAGGCTGCGCCGGGCCACCGGGTGGCCTGTTTTCTCTATGAATGACCCGGGGCGGTAACGCGCGGGGCCCCTGCCGGGACCCTTGATATGGTTACAAGGGCCGGTCTCAAGGTCCATGGGATTTTGAGCGGCCCATAATGGATCTGCACTATGGACAGGTCCTCATTACCTTTAGGAGGATTTTTTATGAAGAAAAAAATCATTATTTCAGCGAGCATGGTTCTTTTGACGGTCCTGGCGCTGGTGAACTGCGGCGGCAAAAGCGGCGCCGCCCAGTCCCAGCCCGCGGCAACCCAGGTTACCCTCGTATTCGGCTCGGAGCCGAACACCATCGATCCCGCCCTTAACTCGGCGGTGGACGGGGCTATTTACCTAGGCCACGCCTTTGAGGGGCTCTACAAGTACGTGGACAACGGCCAGGGCCGCGCCCAGGCGGCTCCCGGCCAGGCGGCAGGCGCCCCCCAAAAGACGGTAAACGATGACGGAACCGTGGTGTACGTGTACACCCTGCGGGACAACCTCAAGTGGTCCGACGGCAAGGCCCTGACCGCCGGGGACTTTGTCTACACCTGGCAGCGCCTGGTGGACCCCGCCACCGCCGCGGATTACAGCTACATGATCGACATGGTTCAAAACGCCAACGAGATCATGGCCGGGGAAAAGGACAAGAGCGAACTGGGCATCCGGGCTCTGGACGACAAGACCCTGGAGATCGCCCTGACCTACGACTGCCCCTTCTTTGACGAGATCGCCTGTTTCCCCGCCACCTTCCCGGTCCGGCAGGATACTATTGAAAGCGCCGGGGATCAGTGGACCTTCAGCCCCTCCACCTATATCAGCAACGGTCCCTACCGCATGAAGGAGTGGGTCCACAACAGCTACCTGCTCTTCGAGAAGAACCCCAACTACTACGCCCCCGTGGCGGACGGCCCGGACAATATCCGCTTCGCCCTGATGGACGACGACAACGCCCAGCTGGCGGGCTTTAGGAGCGGGGAACTGGACTTTATCGAGAACGTCCCGGTGGATGAAATTCCCGCGCTCCTCGCGTCGGGGGAACTCAAGATCGCCGATTACCTGGGAACCTACTTCGTCAGCCTCAACACCCAGCGGCCCCCCTTTACCGACCCCCGGGTGCGGAAAGCCTTTACCCTGGCCATAGACCGGGACTACATCATCAAACAGATCACCCGGACCGGGGAGAAGCCGGCCTCGGGTTTTGTGCCCTCAGGTACGAGCGACGCCGCGCCGGGGAGCGATTTCCGCCAAACCGGCGGGGGCTATTACAGCGTCGAGGCCGCGGATTATGAGAAGAACGTGGCCGAGGCCAAACAGCTCCTGGCCGATGCGGGCTACCCCGGCGGGGCGGGTTTCCCGGTGGTGGAGTATATCTACAACACCAACGACCGGCACCAGGCCATTGCCGAGGCCCTGCAGGATATGTGGCGGACGGCTCTGGGGGTAAACGTTACCCTGAGCAACCAGGACTGGGCGGTGTTCCTGGACACCCGTAAAAACGGCGACTACAGCATTGCCCGGGACGGCTGGATCGGGGACTACAACGACCCCATCAACTTCCTGGATATGTTCCTGACCGGCGGGGGCAACAACAATTCCCAGTATAAAAACCCCGAGTATGACCGGCTTATCGCCGCGGCCAAGGGGACGGCGGTTCAGGCGGACCGGATGCGCTACCTCCACCAGGCGGAAGACCTGCTGGTGGGCGCCGACTACGCGGTGGGTCCCATCTATTTCTACACCCAGCCTTACATGATGAACCCCGCCCTGAGCGGCATGTACTACACCCCCCTGGGGTACTTCTTCTTTACCAATGTGAAGCGCGCGCAATAGGCGGTCCGGCAATTTCCCGCGATTCGCGGGAAATTGCCGGGACCCGCGGGGCTGTGCGGGACAAAGGCATGGAATCGCATACAGCCTGTGTACCGCCATCACGGCAGGGAAAAGAGGTTCCCGCGGGGAATGCGCCCAAAAGAGAAGGATCAAAATTGCCGCGCGTTTATCCTGGTTGTCCGGAAAGCCGGCCGCTTTTCGGACAGCCCCGCCGGCCTCCGGCGGCACCATCCGGGAGTTTGTATGGAAATAGATTTAGACCAAATCCGAAGGTTTTTTGCCGCCGACCGTTTTGCCGCGCTGGCGGGTATCGTGATTGATTCCGCCGGGGAGGATCAGGTGGAATGTTCCATGGAAATCACCGGCAGCCACCGGAACGCCGGCGGCGCGGTCCAGGGAGGGGCGATTTTTACCCTCGCCGATCTGGCCTTTGCGGTTCATGCAAACCTGGACCTGGCCAGCGGCGGCGCCGGGGGCATCACCGTCGGCCAATCCTGCAGCATCTCTTTCCTGAAAGGCACCCGGGGCAAACGCCTTATCGCCCAATCCGTCTGCCTGTCCCGGGGGAAGAACATCTCGGTATACCGTATCACCGTCAAAGACGATCTGGGCGTCCTTATCGCGGAGATGCACGGCAACGGATTTACCACCCCCACGCGCTGAGGCGGGCGGCAATGCTCAGTTTTACCTGACCACGAAGATTCAGGACTGGTAAAGACCGCGCGCCTGCTTGTCTTGTAAGCCGCCGCAAAAAAGGTTCGATTCCCCAATATATCGGATAAAGAATTACGGTTTAGCCAAGAGGGGGAATCGAACCCCCGACCTGCGCATTACGAGTGCGCCGCGCTACCGACTGAGCCATCTTGGCAGAACTTTTTGATATGAACGTATCATACTGTCAAAACCAAAAAAGGGCAAGCGGGCGCCGGTTGCTTTTTGCCTTATCCGCGAAAGCCGCGGGGGTCAGACCTGCCGCAAATGTTCGCGGGGCTTGTGGTTTTCTTCAGAATGAGCGGTCTTGCGGGATTTGCGGGGCGATACGGGCTATAGATGTGCGGCTCCGGGTTTAACCGCGGTTTTAACGGCCCCTTTGAGCCAAAAGCCGTACCTTTTCGATATCCAGCTCCGCGATCTCCGCGGTTTCTTCCACGCTCCACCCTTTTTTGAGCAGGTTTTGGGCTACTTCTTCTTTACCTTCTTCCCGGCCTTCTTCCCGGCCTTTTTC
>JAISOR010000274.1 GCA_031275535.1 Treponema sp.
GGCTTTAAAACCCGGTATGCCGGGGGATCTATCCGGCCCGATGGGGAGGAGATTATCGATGCCCGGTGGTTCAGCCGGGACGAACTGCCGGGCATCCCCTCCCGGGGCTCCCTTTCCCGGTACTTAATCGATCTGTGGCTTAAGGGCCAGGTGTAATTCCTTGGCAACGATAAGTCCACCCAACAAGCCGATATAGCAAGGGCTAGACAGATAGCCCTTCTTCCCCTGGAGGAAGAAGACGAGGAGGCAGAAAATGGAAAAGATAACCGTAAGTGATTGGGATACGGCGGAATTTATAGAAACCAAAGAAGATGTTGTGGCATATCTTGATGCCGCCCTTGCCGAAAATGACACCCAATTTCTTTTAAATGCTATAGGCAATATTGCCCGTTCCAAGGGAATGGCCCAGATTGCCAAAGAACTAAAACTCAACAGGGAAGGGTTATACGATTCCCTTTCCCCCAAAGGGAATCCGTCATTTTCAACGGTGGTAAAGATTCTTGATAATCTGGGATTCCGTCTTTCTATACAATTAAAACAAGCCTCTTAAAATGTAAAATTACTGATAGTAGTCACCGGGATGCAGCGTAGAGATCCTCTCCCTTATCATCGGTGATGATAAAGGCTAGAAGGTCCCGGACCTCAATAAGCCGTACCGCCTCCATTCCCAGTTCAGGATAGTCCAGGACCTTGTTGCTGAGGATGTTTTTTTCCGCCGAAAGGGCCGCGGCGCCGCCTATGACGCCGAGGTAAAAGCCCCCGTATTTTTTACATCCCCCGATCCACCCGGCAGTCCGGTTGCCCTTGGCCAGGGTGATAAGGGAGGCCCCCCTGGACATGAAGGCATCGGCGTAGGGGTCCATCCGCTGGGCCGTGGTAGGCCCCAGGCTTCCGATGAGCTTGCCCGGCGGGGTCGCCGCGGGTCCGGCGTAATATACCGGGTGTTTGAAGAGATAGTCCGGGAGCGGCCGGCCCTCCGTCAGCAGACGATACCAGTTAAGGTGCGCCGCATCCCTGGCTAAGAGGACTTTCCCCGAGAGGAGCAGCTTATCCCCCACGGAAAACCGGGATAGATCTTCCCGGAGTTCCTCCATGGGTCTGTCCAGGTTTATCCGGGGAATGGACCGGCCCGCCGCGGTTCCGCCGGCGGACCCGGAGCAGGGGGCCTCCCAGCCCGGGGCCGCCGGATCTATGCCCCGGTCCTTCAGATAGGCGCCGGGGTCCTCCACCAGCCGTTCCAGGTGGATCCCCTCCTCATCAATATAGCCCCAGAGGTTCCGGTGGGCGGCGCAGGATACCCCTATGGACACCGGACAGGAACCGGCATGCCGGGGCAGCCGCAGGACCCTGGCGTCCAGGATCAGGGCGCTGCCCCCGAATTGGGCCCCCAGGCCGGTCTTTTTCCCTATGTCCAGGATCCGTTCTTCCCAGTACCGGTCCCGCCAAAGCCAGGCCCGGCCCGGCCCTCCCTGCCCCGGCGGAGCCCCCTCCGGGCCAAAGAAGGGGGCGGAGTCCAGCGCTTCCGTGGTGGCCAGTTTCAGCGTTTCCAGGTTCTGCTCCGGGCTGGCGCCGCCCACCACCAGGGCGATACGGTAGGGGGGGCAGGCGGCGACGCCCAGGGCGGCGATCTTTTCTTCCAGAAATTTTTCAAAGGCCCCCTTTTCCAGCAGCGCCTTGGTCATGGGGAAAAAGCCGGTTTTATTGGACGACCCCGCCCCCTTAGCCACAAAGAGGAAGCGGTAGCCCGGCCCGGTTCCTGCACGGCGGAGGGCCCCGTCGGGGCTGGCCTCGATGTGGATCTGGGCGGGAAGATTATCGGCGGTATTGAATTCCTCAAAGAAGGAGGAGGCTCCCACCTGGGAGGCCCGGAGGTGATTCTCTTCATAGGCCCGGGCGATCCCCGCTTCCAGTTCCGTCCGGTCATCGGCGCCGGTATACACCGATTCGTCCTTCCAGGCATATACGGCGGCGGTCCCCGTATCCTGGCAGAGGGCCAGTTCTCCCCGGGCCGCGACCAGGGCGTTTTCCAGCAGCGCCCCAATCACCAGCCGGTCATTGGCGGAAAGCTCCGGGTCCCTGAACCGGCCGGCCAGGAGTTCCAGGTGGCTTTCCCTCAGGTAAAAGGAGAGGGCCCTAAAGGCCTCCCGGGAAATTCGGCCCAGGAGCTGGGGGGGAACAAAAAGCCGCCCCCCCCGAAGCTCCGGCGCCGGAAGGCCCGAGTCCAGGGTCTTAAAGGAGATCTTCCAAAAGGTCTTTTCAATAACACTCCGAAAATCCATACCCTGTCCTAAAAGGTCCGATTAAGAAAACCGCCAAGGCGCAGTTGGGTCATTTATTGTCACCCTCCACCCTCACTCCACACTTTCTTCCTGCCTTTCAATCCCCGCGATGCGCCAGGCGTCTTTGCGGCGCACTAGGCGCAGATCGTCCCTTAGGGCTTCCCCCCTGGGAAGGGCCGGGCCGGGCGGATCACCGCCGCCGGCCGTGGTTGAAGGTTCGGAAGAGTCCGGGAGCCACCGGGTGTAAAACGCGGAAAAGCTGAGTTCCCCGTCTGATTCATCCCGATCCACCGGCTCAATGCGGAGGCCGGAGACGCCGAATACGGTGCCTTCCGTAGGGCCGCCGCCGGAATCTACCCATTCCTGGGCGGGGATGATGGGATTGGCCATCTCGTAGGCCTCCCGGACCCGGCTGATCACGAATAAATTGATGACCGTGTCAATATCGCTTTTCCCCGCCCCGTCAACGACGCAGGCTTCCATCAATTCATGATCCAGGGCCCCCAGGGCTCCATAGTAGGTCTCCACCACCGCCAGGGCCGGCATTCCCCTGGTGCTGGGCCTCCGGGCCTGACCCGCAAGGATGCTCTGGATGATGAGCCCCAGAACAACAAGGCCGATTACTACGCCGCTGAGGATGGCGGTATTCCGCCGCAGGAAGCGTCTGGTTTTTACCCTGCCCGCCTGTTTCCTGCTGAACCGTTCCCGCTCAAGTTCTATTTTTTTCAGGCTTTCCCCATCGGGGGTTTGAAAAAAGGAGGCCCTGTCCCCGGAATCCGGCGGACCTAAGAAGCTGCCCAGGGCCTCCAGGCCGGGGGGCTTGGCCTGTTTCCGGGATGAAAGGTCCTTTTTGTCCGGCGGCATTAGGGCGCTGTGTATAAGGGAGGCCAAATCTTCTTTTAGATCCGGCGCCGCAAGCCGGGGCGGGAGGAAGACCCCCTCCCGTATATCCTGGCGGAGTATATCGGGATCTTCCTGTGGAAAGGGATGGACCCCGCAAAATATCCGGTAGAGCATGGTTCCGGCGGCAAAAACCGCCCCCCCGTCCCCGGTAAGATCGGGGTGAACCCAGCGCTCCGCGCCGCCGAGCCAGGCTCCGGGGCCCTCCGCCTCCACAGCCCGGCGCAGCAGCCGTTCCGGGGGGAAGAGGATCGTTCCGGCGGGGAAGGTTCCGGGCTCCCGGGGCGCTTCTTCGGGATCCGCATCCTGAAGGAGCGCCCCGGCGGGCCAGGGAGGGGGAGCCTCGCCGCCTAAAACGAGGCGGGCCCGGATCCAGTACCGCAGGGCCCGCAGGGCCCTATCCGCCTGGGTATCATCGGCCAGGAGCAGGTCCAGCCTTTCCCCCGTAAAGGGGGGGCCCCAGATGACCATGGTCCCCTCCCGCTCGACAACCCCTTCGCTCTTCCAGGCTTGGATAGTTCCATCCGGGCCGACAATGGTTCCGGCCAGGCCGATAAGCTGGGCCAGCTTTGCCTGGGTAAAGGCGGCGGCGTTTACCCCGGTATCGAAACCCAGGACCGGGGCGTCCTCAACGGAAAGCCGGATAATCCGGGAAGCCATGGATTAGCGCCCCTGGGGGGAATAGAGGTACCTGAAATAGTCCATATCCGTGGACAGGGTCTTGTTAAGATTGGGGATGATGGTCCGATAGGATTCCACCGCGCGCCAGAAATCAAAGAAATTCCGGTCCTGGTTATAGGCTTCGGCGTAGATCCTGGTGGCCTCGGCGTCTGCGGCGCCCCGGAGGATCTCCGCCTTTTCATAGGCCGCGGAGAGGATGGAGCGGCGCTCGTTATCCATCTTGCCCATCCATTCCGCCTTTTTCCCTTCCCCGTCGGAGCGGAATGCCTGGGCAATCTGGTTCCGTTCCTTGATCATCCTGGCATAGACGCTTTGGGTAAGCTCGTCGGAGTACCGGATCTGCCGGGTTACCACGTCGATAAGCTCAATGCCATATTCGGGAACCATCCGGCGGGACCGGGCGAGGATCTCCTCCGCCAACTGCCGCCGGCCCCGCTGGATGGGCTCGTAGCCGGTTTCGTTTTGCAGCAGGGGCAGCTGATCCGCCTCGAGGGCGTCCCCGATGCCCAGGCTGTCCGCCGTATTGGGCCGCTCCATGATGATATTGGAATTGCGAACCGTTTCCCGCAGATAGTTTTCCGCCACCACGGTCCTGACCTCGGAGTCGATTACCTCCGCCAATTTAGAATAGGCCCCGTTAAGGGTAGAAATGGATTCGTAGAATTTCTGGGGGTCCGATATTTTCCACCGGGCCGTAACATCCACCCAGATATACTGCTTTTCCCGGGTGGGCATGCTCTTCTGTTCCCCGTCCCAGGCCATGATGCGCTTAGGGTACCGGACCACATCATCGATAAAGGGCGCCCGGATATGGAGCCCCGCGTCGGTAACCACATCGACCAGCTTGCCCATCCGTACTACCACCGCCTGTTCTCCCTCATCTATCACATAGATGGGGCCGGCCACCAGGATTCCGATAATAATTACCCCTATGATCCCTATGGTTATAAGCGCCTTCTTCATGGCCGGACCTCCTGGGTTCTCTGGGTGTCAAGGTTTTTTAAGGGCAGGAAATTATCAAGACTCCGGTCAATAATGACGGTCTCCGTATCATCCTTGAAAACTTCTTCGACCATTTCATAGTAGAGCCGCTGGCGGGTTACATCCGGGGCTTTGCGGTATTCCTCCAGCACCGAATTGAACCGGGACACATCGCCGTTTGCCCGGTTTATCCGTTCCGTGGCGTAGCCCTGGGCAACCTGGACAAGCCGGTCCGCCTCGCCCTTGGCCCGGGGAATTTCCGCATTATAGGCCTGCTGGCCCTCGTTTATTAAGCGGTTCATATCCTGTTCGGCCTTGTTTACGTCGTCAAAGGCCTCCTGGACCCCCGCGGGGGGATCGATGTTTTGCAGCTTTACCGCGATGATATCGATCCCCAGGCCGTAGCCCCGGAAGGTCTCATTCATGAACGCGGCACCCTCGGCCTCGATGGTACTCCGTTCGGGCCCCATAATATCCATGATCGCCCGGTCCCCCACCAGCATGTTGATGGCCGACCGGGAGACATCCCGGATGGTCTCGGTCCGTTCCATCACATTGAAAACCCAGGCCCGGGGATCCGTGATGCGGTACTGGATGATCCATTCTACCTCGATGATGTTAAGATCCCCCGTAAGCATGGTGGATTCGTTGGAGAAGATCTGGCTGGAATAGGTGGACGTGATTCCGGTGGTGAGGGTCCTGAACCCAAACTGTTCGGTTTGTACGGTCTTAACGTTGACCACGTAGTGCTTGTCTATCCCGAAGGGCAGCTTATAATGGAGCCCCGGCCCGTTGGTAAGGTAATACCGGCCAAACCGGGTAACCACCGCTTCTTCTGTTTGGTCAACGATATAAAAACTGGTGCCCAAAAAGATGACAACCAGGATCCCCACAATAATAAGGATTACGGTGGCGGGATTAATCAGTTTTGACATCCTTGAAGGGGTAACATTCTGCATCACATAGCTCCTATAAATGGTTAAAAATATTTACAATGTCCGGGAACCGGGGCCTATTTCCGTTCCGTCAGATCCCTGGCGTTCAGGATCACCGCCTGGCCGTCCGCCCGCTGGGTCAGGATCATCCCCTCTTGGAAGAGAATCGTCGCATAGGGATGTACCGTAACCGATGACCGGGCCTGGCGGGCCAGGTCGATGTTAAAACGGCCCAGGTAGAGATTGTCCCCGCTGCGGGTCAGGGCGTACAGATCCCCGCCGTTTACCCAGAGGAGGCTTTCGGGGTGAATATCGTCCTCCCCCTGTTTGACCATCTCCAGGGTGCCGGAATCGATCTCCACCAGCCGGACCGCGCCGTTCCCCCGGTCTTCCCCCGCCACGGCCAGGATCCGCTCCCCGGAGAAGGTCACGGTCCGGACGTTGACCGTATCCAGGGCGGAGGCCTGTAATTCCGCGCCCGACGCGGCGTTTATCCGCACAAGGCGGCCCAGGGGAGAGGTCCCGTTGACCATCCTGATCCCCAGGATCCCCCCGGCGGAACTCCGCTGGGTGTTTTCCTGAACGATAAGCGCCTGTTGGTCCCGGGCTATATAGACCCGCTCCTCCTGGGCTTCGGCGATCTTCTGTTCCGCAAAGGTTTCGGTTTTTTGGACCTCCTCCTTTTGTTCCGCGGTCTGTTTTTCCCGCTGGTCCAGCTCCGCCTCTTTCCGGCTTACTGCCGCCTCCCGGGCGTCCAGTTCCTCCCCGGCCTTCCGGGCCTCTTCCGGGCTGCTCCGGCCCGCGGCCTGGTCCTGTTCGAGGGTCTGCCGTTCCCGGGCTATGGCGGTCCGTTCTTCCTGGGCGGCGGTCCGTTCCCGGGCAATCCGGGTTTCCTCCTGGGCAATAGCTTCCCGCTGGAGGACAGCCTTTTGTTCCGCCTCGCCGGCCTCCCGTTCCTTGAGGCTCACCATTTCCTTCCGCTGGGCTATTCCCCGGTCATCGGTCTGCCGCATCTCGTTGAGAACCTGGGGGGCCGTTAAGGAACTGGTGTTTACGGCGCTCAGGGACCCGGCGGTTCCCTGGGCCAGGGGAATGAGCATGAGGGTCCGGCCCGGCCATTCGTCAAAACGGATGGAAAGGCCCGCCTTTTCCGGGCTGATATTCTGAACCACCGGCGTCTTATACCGGGAACTAAAGTAGTCCCAGTCGCCCCGGAATACCGCGTTATAGATGCTTATATATTCCGAGAGGAGGGCCGCATCCTGGGGGGAGTAATTGTAGGCCCCCTCCAGGTAGCCCTGGACGATGAGCCGCAGGTTGCGGATATGATCCACCCCCACATCGACCCCAAAGCCCAGGATATCCGCGTCCAGCCGGTTCCCCTCCGCGGGGGACACCGAATGGATCACAAAGTAACGGCTCGATGAACCGGACCGGGGGGTCCCGTTTTTTACGGTTAGGCCCGCGGAATAACCGATATTACGGATCTGGGACAGGGTCTCGATTCGGGCATGGGGGCCTTCGTAATTGATAAACACCACCGGAGCCTGGTTCTTTTCCAATTCCCCGGTATCAACTTCCAGCGCCTGCGATACGGCAAGGGGGCTGAAAACCAAGGTTAAAAGAAAAAAACAAGGGAAAAAAGGTATGGGGCCCTTGGGGGTTTTCATGGTAATCACTCCTTATCACTCTATCACTTTTTTCATTATACTTCATATTGTAAAGATAATACATGGTCAAAGGAAGCCCCCGGTAATTCCACATTTGAACGAAAAAATGGCCTGGGCAGAACATCAAAAAGCGGCCACGCTTGCCCCTGCGGGGCTTCGGTCAAGTGTCCGCTTTCTGATA
>JAISOR010000086.1 GCA_031275535.1 Treponema sp.
AGAGTTTTTCCGGTAATTCTCAATTAAAAAAAACCCCGGGATAGAATCTACCCCGGGGAACCAAAAAAAAAGGAGGAATAGGAAACAGCGCCTGCCACTGTCTAATTTTAAAACAACGCCCGGAACAAAAAAGTAACAAAAATTGACAAAGTTTTTTACCATGATTCTGAGGCTTGCCGGGGAGAAAAGATGCCCGGAAGATTTTTTAAGCATCTTTTCTTTGTCTGTTTAAACTGGGAATTGCCGCCGATTGTTCGGCTCCCCATTCGGCAATGACCCGTTCATAGGCGGCAATGGTCGCCGCCAGGGTGATGCCCTGGACCTCGCCCCGGCCACCCCAATCGGCGCCGTCTAAATGGTATAAATGCAGAAGTGTGCCCTCCAGATCCTGAATAGTACAGTTTGGATCCGATTCCCTGCGGCGCTGAAGCCCCCGTATTTCCTGTTCCAGGGTTTCGTTGTACTTTATGTCCCGCCAATCAACCGCGGAGCCCATGATCATCAGTCCCCATACTCAATGGTCCGTTTCAATTCCGTCCCCGGCACGGGGACCAGAACCCCGAAACGGTGAAGCATCCGTATTTCCCGCCGCCCGATCCAATTACCCCGTTCATCCAGGGAATACTCATAGCGGAGATCCACCGGTTCCGTCCCCGCGGTCCCGGTGACGCGGACCAGGAGGCCCCGGTTGTCCCATTGCAGGGTGTAGGTTTCCCTGGTTTCCAAGGCCTCCGCCGGCTCCGGGGCCGGGGAATCCCCGGCGGCTTCCTCTTCCCGGGGGGCCAGGGTCCGGCGCTCCCAATACCGGGGCCTGTTATCCGCGGTATAGAGGGCGGAAAATTCCCCAAGGGGGGAATTAAGGGCCGATATATTTCCCCCGCTGTCGTAGTCGTATGTCTCGGTTTCTTCCCCGCCGTCCTTTAGGGCCCTAATTCTGCGGGGCCCCTCCCCGCCGCCGGGGGCCGGATATTCGGGGAAAAAAACCGCCGCCGCGTTTCCCTCCTGGTCATACCAGGTCTCGGAAACCCTCCGGTCCCGGTACTGCAGGACCGTAAAGTAGAACCTTCCCCCATGGGTCACGCGGAGCAGGGAAGGGCGGCCGCCCTCCCGGGCCAGGATATGCAGTTCCCAGGGTTCTTCGGTGAGGATGATGATGCCGGCGGGGGCCTCCGGGCCGCCGGAAAGGGTCCGGGCCTGGTAGAAGTTTCCCTGAAGGAAAACCGGGAATTCGGCCCAGCCGCCGTTTTCCCCCCGGCGGAGCCGGTACTCCCCGGGGTCCGGACCCAGGCTTATGGCGGAAAATCCCCCGCCCCCCGCTTCCCCCGCGGAAAGCCGGAACGCGTCCGGGGGTATGGCCGGGGGCCAGTCGGGCCGCCAGGGTACGCGGCCCGAGGCGGCGGTCTCCAGCAGGGGGCTGATGGGAAAGGGGTCCCCGTCCTCTGCCTGGGCATCCGGGGCTTCCCCGTCCCCCGCAGCCGCTTCGGTACCGGCGGGGGAAGCGGTCCCTTCCTGTCCCGGTAGAGAGACAAGGGCCATAAAAAAGATGAGGCCTAGCAGTCTGTGGTGCTTGCGGATTTTTGCGCCGCCCGCAGCGCGACAAACTCCTGGGGCGGTTAAACGGGGCTCCATGTTTTTAGTATATCCTAAAGGCTACCTTTTATAAAGCCACTGGGGAGAGGCGAATTTATCCGCCGCCAGTTTCCGGGCCCGTTCTTCTTCCCCCGGTTCCGGCGATGAGGGGGCGCTAAAGCGCAGGCCCAGGGCCCGGCGGAACCCTTCGGCCAGGGCCTCCGCCGCCTGATCAAAGGGGATGGCCCGGCCCAGCAGGGTCCTGAGGCTGGTTACCCGTTTTTTTACATCATCGATGAGTTTCCCCCGTAGTTTTTCCCGGGGGACCTTGAGCAGTTCAAACATAAGGTCCACGTTGTTCTCCAGGAGGACCGTCCCATGCTGGAGGATACAGCCCTGCCGGCGGGTCTGGGCGTTGCCGGAAACTTTCCGGTCCCCGGCGATGATGTCGTTTATCGGGACAAAGCGGGCGGAGATACCCAGAATTTCGAGCCCCCGGATGATCCCCCCGCAAAGCCGGGTATAGGATTCCCCGATATCCACGTCCCCCAGGGGGTGGCCCATGGGGATGAAGATGCTGTAGGTTAGTTCCGCCTGGTGAAAAACCGCCCCGCCCCCGGATATGCGGCGGACCACATCTACCCCATGGCGTTTGCAGGCCTCCGGATCCACCTCTTCCCGGAGGCCCTGGAAGTATCCCACCGATACCGCGGCGGGGCTCCAACCGTAGAGCCGCAGGGTGGGCAGGCTCTGTCCCCCGGAGACCGATTCCAGAATAGCCTCGTCCAGGGCCATATTGTAAAACCCGTCGTGATGGCCGGTATTGAGGAGCCGCCAGGGATAGGTTTCCATAGCCTAGTCCCCCGCAAGGGCGGAGCGGAGTACCTGGGATAGGCCCCGGCCGTCTATGCCCTGGGTCTCCACCCCCTCTTCCGCCAGGAGGCGGTCAAAACAGGGACCCAGGGCTTCCACCGGAATATCCCGGAGCCGTTCCTCAACCCGATCAAAGCCCTCTTCGGGGCTGGCAAAAAAATCCCCCCGGATGCTCATAGACCGTATGAGGGTCCCCTCCAGCTCGGCGCTGAGCCGTATCAATTTACAGCCCCCGGGCCGGCCCGCGGCTTCAAGCTTCACCGGCCGCCCCCTTCCCCGCGGTCCGGGCATCCTGGGCGTGATAGCTGGTCCGGGCCAGGGGCGCGGATACGACCGAGGCAAATCCCCGCTCCCGGCCCGCCTCGGCATAGGACCCGAATTTTTCGGGGCTGATGTATTCCGCCACCGGAATCTGCCGGGGCGAGGGCCGCAGGTACTGGCCCATGACCAGAATATCCACCTCCGCGGCCCGGAGCTCATCCATGGCGGAAAGGACCTCCGCCTCCTTCTCCCCCAGGCCCAGGATAAGGCTGGACTTGGTCGCCGGCGCGCCCAGGGCCTTGGCCGCCCTGAGGGTGTTAAGGCTCTTGTCAAAGGAGGCCCGGCGATCCCGGACCCATTGCAGGGATCGGACGGTTTCCACATTGTGGGCCGTTACCTCCGCGCCGGCGGCGATTATGCCGGTAATTTCCGCCTCCGTATAATCGGGGATCAGGACCTCCACCCGGATAGCCGGCAGCCGCTCCTTTATGGCCCTGACACAGGAGGCAAAGTGATTAGCCCCCCGGTCGTCCAGGTCGTCCCGGTCAACCGAGGTAAGGACCAGGTATTTAAGGCCCAGTTCCTCCGCGGCCAGGGCGATTCCGGCGCCCTCGTCGTGCCGGAGGGGCTGTCCCTTCCCGCCGGTGGCCACCGCGCAGAAACGGCAGGCCCTGGTACAGATATCGCCCAGGATCATAAAGGTAGCGGTTCCCGCGCCCCAGCACTCCCCCTTATTGGGGCACCGGGCTTCATCGCAGACCGTGTGGAGGGCGTATTTTTCCAGGACCCCATGCACCTGGCGGAAGACGGGGCCCTGGGGGAACCCTACCCGGATCCACGCCGGTTTTTTTAGGGGCGTATTAGGGGAATCCATAGGAACAATATACTATGAACGGCCAATGACATAAAGCGCTCAATCAGGGCAAAAGCATTTACTCTTTATTCGGGATACTTTAAATGAAAACACCGGTACGGTGAGGGAATTTCTTGGGGTCCGGCCTGATGCCTTATTCGGAACAGCGGCTTTTACTCCGGACCTTGGTCTGATGCCACCCCATCAAGGTTTTTCTCCACCGTACCGGTGCGTTTCCTCCGGGGTATCCCGGAGACACCAAAAAACGGCACGCGAAACATTGAGCGTGTTTTGGGAATACCGGCAACATGGTGTGGGCCCCGGAAAAAGTACACCCATAAAGAAAAGGTACAGGGCCCGCCAAAACATTGCCCGGTCTTTCCTTATACGGGAGGAAGAGGGGGTTCCCCGAATAATTCGGGTAATTTTCCCGCAAACCCCTTCAATATATCATGATCCCCGCAGTACCGCCTCACTCTTCACTCTCCACACTTTCTTCACTTCACACTCCCTTAGGCGGTCCCAGGATCTCCGCTAATACCACCGCCCGCCGGAGGGGAGAAAGGGCTGCGAGATTTTCGGGAAATTCCGCAGCGGGGACCCGCTTCCCGGGGGCAGGGGGCGGGGCTTCCGCCTCTTTTTCCATCCGGGGGATGGCTGGCGCCTTAAACACCGGGGGGGGAGCCTTTTCCAGCTTTGGGGGCGGGGGCCCGGCATTCACCGGCAGGTCCCAGGCGGAAAACTCTGCGCCCGAGTCCTTATCCTCCTCCTCGTAGACGGCGTGCACCCAGGGCCGCTCCGTCTTCCCATAGAGGGCGGGTCCGCTCCCCTTCGTTTCCCCCCTGTCTCCCAGGGGGGAAGCATCCTCCTGCCTCTGATTCCCGGCCTGCCTTCTTTTCCAAAATAAAAACCGGAGGGTTAAAATAAGAACAATGGGAAGGATGGGAAGGATGGTCTCTATTACATCCATGCTATTTTCCGCCGGTGTTTCCGCCCCCGGGCCCCGGGGATGAGGCCCCAATGGAAGACCGCATGTCCGTATCGGCCTGGATGTTCTTGAGCCGGTAGTAGTCCATCACCCCTAGATGGCCGTTCCTAAAAGCCTCGGCAATGGCCAGGGGTATCTCCGCCTCCGCCAGAACCACCTTGGCCCGGTTTTCCTGGACCAGGGCCAACATCTCCTGCTCCCGGGCCTGGGCCGCGGCGCGGCGCTTTTCCGCCTCCGCCTGGAAGCGGCGCTTATCCGCCTCGGCCTGATCGGCCTGGAGCTTGGCCCCCACATTGGCCCCCACATCAATATCCGCAATATCAATAGAAAGGATCTCAAAGGCGGTTCCCGCATCCAGCCCTTTCTCCAAAACCCGCTTGGAGATGGTATCGGGATTTTCCAGCACCGACTTGTAAGACTCCGAAGAACCGATGGTGGTGACGATCCCCTCCCCTACCCGGGCGATGATGGTCTCTTCGGTGGCCCCTCCGACCAGGCGTTCAATGTTGGCCCGGACGGTTACCCGGGCCTTTACCTGGAGCTGTATGCCGTCCTTGGCCACCGCATCGATGGTATGCTTCCCCTTGGTGGTGTCCGGGCAGTCGATGACCTTGGGATTCACGCTGGTCCGGACCGCCTCCAGCACATCCCGGCCCGCCAGATCAATGGCCGCGGCCCGCTGGAAAGGCAGGGGAATATTGGCCTTATTGGCCGCCACCAGGGCGCGGCTCACCTTCATCACATCCCCCCGGGCCAGGAAGTGGGTCTCCAGCATATCCGAATCGACCTCTATTCCCGCCTTGGAAAGCATGATCCGGGAATCCACGATAACCCCGGGGTTTACATGGCGCAGCCACATCCCGATAAGTTTCCCCATCCCCACATAGGCCCCGGACAGCAGGGCCCGGAACCAGAGCCCAAAGAACCGGAAAAACAACAACAGGAAACCCAGGGCAAAGAGCCCGACGACAACCAACAAAACAAGATAGGCCATTACATACTCCTTATAGACAGATTCAATTATACCGGCCGCACTACTATTCTGTTTCCGCGGACCCGGATTACCTTAAGCGCTTTACCCTGTTCGATAAAAGAGCCGTCCCCTTCCACCGTATACAGGCGGCCCTCAATTTCAGCCTTCCCCGAGGGCCGCAGGGTTGATGCGGCAATGCCGGCCTTGCCAAGCAGGGCCGCATAATCCTCTTCCTCCTCGGCCCGGAGATCCTGAACCGCCGCCGGGGCGGAGGAAGGGGCCGCCGATTCGGGATCGGGCCCTCCGGCGGTTCCGGTTATCCGGGTCTTTAGGGTAAGGCCGTCGAATAATTTTATCTTTGGGCCCAAAAGGGCTATAACGGCGATCCCCGTAATGGCGGCGATTATTCCTATGGCCACCACCACCGCGTTCCGGCCCAGGAGGCCCCATTCCCAGTCGAACCGGGGAATCACAAAATCCTGCATGGAAAGGATGAGGGAGACGCCTATCAGGATGAAGCCGGAAATGCCGGCCAGGCCGAAGCCGGGGAGTATAAAGATCTCCACCGCCAGGAGGCCCAGCCCGGCAAGGAAGAGGATCATCTCCAGGGAGCCGACCCTGCCCAGAAGGGCGCTGGACCCGAATACCGCCAGAAACGCCACCACCGCCACGGTTCCGGGGATGCCGAAGCCGGGGGTGTTGATCTCCAGGAACACCATCACCAGCCCAAGGATGATAAGGAGCGCCTGAACCGGGGCGGAGGTGAGCAGGGTAATCAGCATATCCGCAATGCTGGGATCGCTTTCGCCGATGATCTCCCCCGCTCCCAGGGCGGCCAAAAGCGCATCCCGGTCATTGGCAATCCCATGGGCCAGGCCGAACCGGGCGGCCTCTCCGGCGGTTAAAGAAAGCAGTTTTCCCTTGGGGGAAATCACGGCGATCCGTTCCGGCCCCCGGCCCTCCCGCTCGAACCGTTCCAGTTCTTCCAGGGTAAGCACCTGCGTTTGGCCGTCCACCAGGGCCTCCCATAACTCCACGTCCAGGTCTACCATGGCCAGGGCGATCCCCACGGGGTACCCGTTCCGTTCCGCCAGGGCCGCCATTTGGGACCGTACTGCGGCAACGGTCTTTTCCCCCGTGGCCTCGGAGGAGCCGTCGACCCCTACCGTAACCGGGGCGGCGGCGCCCATGGAGGTCCCCTGGGCCATATAAATTTCCTGGCAGGACAGGGCAATAAGGGCTCCCGCGGACCAGCTTACCCCCATGGAGGCCTCGCTGTTGTGTATCCAGGCGATGGTCCTGGCGTTCCGAATGGACATAATAAAGGAAGTGATCTGCAGGGCCGAATCCACCCGCCCGCCAAAGGTATCAATCTCAAAAATGATAAAGGCCGCCCCCTGGTTCAGGGCTTCCCGGGCCTCCCGGCGGACAAAACTTACCAGGGAAGCCTCTATATCCCCCCGGACCGGGATTATCCAAAC
>JAISOR010000151.1 GCA_031275535.1 Treponema sp.
GTTTGGAACGCAGGAAAAAACCGTTGTCAGCTATGAGTATTGCGATGAATGGCGGCCAGGCATGGAACCTTACTACCCAATAGAAAATGAGCGCAACATGATTCTCTATCAGAAATACCTCCAAATGGCACAGGCAGCATCCAATGGGGTATTTGGAGGCCGTTTAGGTAAGTACAAATATCTTGATATGGATCAAGTGATTGAACAGGCATTAGTTTGTTTCAAGCATGAACTTGTAAAACCATGTTAAGAGTGGGGTGTGAAGTGAAGAAAGTGTATATGTCCCGGTGCCAGGCGCCAAAACCCGGTGCCGCCTCTTCCCCTATTATAAGGGAAGGCCGGTAATTCCACGATTGGAGAAAGAGGGGACGGCCTGGGCGGGCCGCTTTTTGATGTTCTGTCCAGGCCATTTTTTCGTTCAAATGTAAAATTGCTGGGTGTAAAATCCATAGGGGGGACCCTCCGGGGGGCCCTATGATTTACACGGACAGGACCCCAAGAAATTCCCTCACCGTACCGGTGTGTTTTCATTTAGGCTATCCCGGAGAGAGGGTAAAAGCTTTTGCCCCGCCCGGCCTTTCCCCATTGAAACAATTTCTTAAATATGTCAGAGTTTTCTAGGCATTTCATATATTTTCTTGTCCGGAGTACGATTCTATGAATATTACGGAACTTATGTCCGAGTTGGTATTACAACTGGGGATTATCATTTTTGCGGTCCGCCTGGGGGGAAGGCTGGTCAAGGGTATCGGCATTCCCCCGGTCCTGGGGGAGCTTTTGGCGGGGGTGCTGATCGGCCCCTATGCCCTGGGGGGGATCGCCCTGCCGGGCTTTCCCCGGGGGCTCTTTCCCCTGGGGGAGGGGACCCTGGCGGTCAGCCCCGAGCTGTATGCCTTTGCCACGGTGGCTTCCATCATCCTGCTTTTCGCCTCCGGCCTGGAAACCGATCTGGGACTCTTCCTCCGGTATTCCGTCGCCGGCGGGGTAATCGGTATCGGGGGGGTCCTCCTTTCATTTAGCTTTGGGGCCCTTACGGGGACGCTGCTCCTCCATGTTTCCTTTATGGATCCCCGCTGCCTCTTCCTGGGGGTCCTCTCTACCGCCACCTCGGTGGGTATCACCGCCCGGATCCTCTCGGATCAAAAAAAGATGGATTCCCCCGAGGGGGTAACGATCCTGGCCGCGGCGGTATTTGACGATGTGCTGGGTATTATTGCCCTGGCGGTGGTAATGGGTATCGTGGCCCTTATCGCCGGGGGAACGGACGCTTTAAGCGCCGGGAACATTCTGGGCATAGCCGGAAAGGCCTTTGGCGTCTGGCTGGGATTTACCGCCCTGGGGCTCCTCTTTTCCAAGAGGCTGGCGGCCTTTCTTAAACTTTTTAAACACAGCTTCGATTTTTCCGTCCTGGCCCTGGGAATCGCCCTGCTTCTGGCGGGGATCTTTGAGAAACAGGGGCTGGCCATGATCATCGGCGCCTATATAGCCGGCCTTTCCCTTTCCAAGACCGATATTGCCGCGCTTATTCAGGAACGGATCCACGGGCTCTACGAATTCTTTGTGCCCATCTTTTTTGCGGTCATGGGGATGATGGTGAATGTCCGGCAAATCATGAGCCCCCCGGTCTTGATCTTCGGCGCCCTCTATACCGGTACGGCGATCCTCGCAAAAATCATCGGCTGCGGCGGCCCGGCGCTGCTTTTGGGCTTTAACGGCCGGGGCAGCCTGCGGATAGGCGCCGGCATGGTCCCCCGGGGCGAGGTTGCCCTGATCATCGCGGGCATAGGGCTTGCCTCGGGTATCCTGGACGGCGAGCTTTTTGGGGTGATCATCCTGATGACCCTTATTACCACCCTGGCCGCGCCCCCGCTTCTGAGCGCCTCCCTCAAGATTCCCGGGCCGGGCACGAAGAGGCCCGTTAAGGAGGATGATTCCGCCTCCGCGGTTTGGGAATTTAATTCCGGCGAAATAGCGGACCTGGTGGTGGATACCCTGCTCAAGGATCTTAAAACCGAGGGTTTCTATGTCCAGATGATGAATATCGACGAGGGACTTTCCCAGGCCAGGAAGGATGATATTGCCCTGTCCATCACCGAGGAGGAAAGCACCGTAACCATAGAAACCGCCAGGGCGGATATGCCCTTTGTAAAGACCGCCGTCTATGAGGTTATCCTGGGACTCAGTGAGGCCATCCAAAAGCTGAAGGATTCCGCGGACCCCCAGGCGCTGAAGCGGGATCTGTCCAGCGCCGATGGCCGGACCAGCGGGGATCTGCTTACCCTGATCCAGGGGGACTGTATTTCCCTGGAACTGCGGGGGGAAACCAAGGAGGAGCTTATCTCCGAATTGGTCGATATTCTGGCCCTCCGGGGCAAGCTGGAGGACCGGGACATGGTTCTCTCCGATGTACTCAAGCGGGAAAAGACCATGAGTACCGGCATGCAGCATGGCATAGCCCTGCCCCATGCAAAGACCGAAGGGGTCAAGGATATAGCCGTGGCGGTGGGCATTAAAAAGGAGGGGCTTGATTTTGAATCCCTGGATGGGGAAAGGTCCCGGCTTTTTATCCTGGTGGTATC
>JAISOR010000206.1 GCA_031275535.1 Treponema sp.
CCGGTCACGGCGAGGACCCAGAGGGGGTTTAATACCGGTTCTACCACCGCGGTAAGCATGGCCTGTATGGCCTTGACCCGCCGGATGCCGTAGGAAAAAAGCAGGGAAGCCGCGCCAATCTGTATGATCCCCATAAAAACAATGGCAAGACAATTAGGGGCACTAAGCTCCGGGGGGGCGATAAACAAAAAGGGAATGCAGGCCGCCGCGGTTATCCAGTGGGACAGGATAAGGGCATCCGCGGGGTCCCCCTCTTTTTGGAGCCGCATAAAGACCGAATGGAGCCCAAAGGCGATGCCGGAAAGGATGGCCACACAATCGCCCCAAAAGGACCCGCCGGCAAGGCCGTCTTTAAAGAAGAGCAGCAGCCCGATTATGACCGCCCCCAGGGCCGCCCAGTGTTCGCCGTAGGGCCTTTCCCCCGCCAGGGCCCAGCCGAAGATCGCCGCCCAGATGGGGGCAGAGTACTGTAAGAGTATGGCATTGGCCGAAGCGGTATGCTTGTTGGCAATGACAAAAAGTATCATGGTAAGGGCATAAGAAATGGCGGCGCCCCAGAACATCCCCGGCTGGGCCTTTCCCTTCTTCCCGGACCCGCGGCGTATCCGGCCCATCCCGGTCATAAACAGGGCGGCAATAAAACTGCGGAGCCCGGCGATAATCAGGGGATGCCAGTTTACTATTTTGATAAATAAGCCGCTGGTACTCCAGAGGACGGCGCAGACGACAATGGCCCATTGGCCCTTTACGTTTCGGTTCATGGCCGGGGTCAGACCTTCCGTTCTCTTTTCTGTTCCAGCATACGAATATCCGCCAGGCTGATAAGCCCTTCAATAAACGCATCATTTTCCGAATAGGGGATTTCATCGTTCAGGGCAATGCCAAAACTAAAACCCGGTTTAAAGGGCCATGCCTCGCCCTCGCTAATTAATAGGTCCAGGGCCTGCTGCATTTTTTTAGCGGTAAATTGGGCGTCACAGGATGGAAGGACCACAATGAATTCATCCCCCCCATAACGGCCGATAATATCGTTTGCCCTAAAGGAAAGCCGTAAGACATCGATGGTCTTTTTTATAAACTCGTCCCCCATGGTATGTCCGTAGGTATCATTAACGAATTTAAGATCATCAAGATCGACAAAACAGAGGCTTACCAATACGCCGTTCTGCTGCGCCTTGGGCAAAAGGGTTTTAAGGGTTTCAAAAAGGGTATTCCGGTTAAGGGTGGCGGTGAACATATCCAGGGAGGCAAAGAGTTTTAGCTGTTCCTGATATTCCTGGACTTCGGTAATATCTATGGAATATTGCATGTGGACTTTCTCCATGCCGTGCCAGGGAATAATGCTGTCGTGGGCCTGAAAATGGCGCTTTATGGTATCGTCGTAAACTTCCCGGATATAGAGTTCGCCCAGGGGCCGGTCTTGTAAAACATCCAGGGGACAATCGGCACAGCGGTTTTCGCGGCCCCGAATTACCTCCCAGCAAAGCTTCCCTTCCATTTTAGGCGTTTTATATGCGTCGCAGATTTTTTTATTGGCAAAGATGATGCGTCCGGTCTCAATGTCGGAAACATACAGATTGATATCGATCTGATCCAGGACCGTTTCCAGGGTCTTGTTATGGGCCCTAAGCTCTTTTTGCAGGTTGAAACGCTTATACGCCCCCGCAATAAGCATGCACAAATGATAGAGCAGTTGCACCTCCTGGGGAGACCATTCCCGGTTCTTAACCGTACATTCGTCAAAACCGGCCAATCCAAAGAGGCGGTTCCCCTCCCAGAGGGGAAGGATGACCACAGAATAGACCTGCCGGCACTCCAGAAGCGTTCTCAGCGCCGGGCCCAGGCGGCTTATGTCCGAGGCAAGAATAAGACCGTCATTCTTTAAGGCCTGGGGGATCTCCTTTATGGAAAAGAGTTTTTCCGGATACCCCGCGGGGGCTGTGCTATTCCGGGCCCGCCATTCAAACAAGGTGGGGCTTTGATCCGCCTCGGTGGAGAAAATATAACTGTGGCTTACATGGAGATGCTCCCCCACCAGGGCAAGGACCTGGTTGATCCCATCGACAAGCTCCTGTTCACTGTTCAGAATATACATACAGCGGTTTAGGAGCTGGTATAATTGGGGGGTTAGGGCGTATCCGCCGCCGGGCCGGTTTATGGTATTAATATCGATATAATTCAGGGTCCTCACGGGGAAGACATTCACGGAATTGGAAAAGTTATGCAGCCGTTTTTCAAGGTCCTCCCGGGACAGGGGCTTGGAAAAAAGATAGCCCTGAAAAAAATCAACCTGATTGTCCAGGAGGATCCGCATCTGTTCGACGTTTTCAATACCTTCGGCCACCACCTTAAAACCGGCGGCATGGGAAAAATCAACCATAATCTGAATAACATGCTGTAAATACTTATCATGTTCCACGGTGCTTACAAAGGATTGATCCAGCTTAATAACATTTACCGGCAGGGTGTTCAATTTGGAAAAAGAGGCGTACCCGGTGCCAAAGTCATCCAGAGAAAGGCTTATCCCCGCGTCCCGGAAGATCTTAAGGGATTTCATGGTATGTTCGCTAAAGTTAACCTCTGCGCTTTCGGTTATTTCAAGACTTAGTTTTTCGGGAGGGAAACTGTACCTGATCAACATAAGCTTAATCCGGTCGCAGAAGGTCTGATCGTTCATCTGCAGGGGGGAGAGGTTCACATCCAGAACAAACCGGCTCAGTTTGTCCAGCCCCCAGTCCTTGGTTTGGGCAATGGCTTGTTCCAGGACCCATTCCCCGATAATGCCGATAAGGCCGTTCTGTTCGGCCTCGTGGATAAAGACCACGGGCGAAATGGGACCCAATTCGGGGCTCGTCCACCGGCAAAGGGCTTCGATGCCCGTCCAGGTACCGGTTACGGGATCGGCGATAGGCTGATAATAGACCGAAAAGCCTTCCATGTTATTCAGGACACAGCTTTTTAAACTCAGTTCCAGCCGCAGTTGGGCATTAAAGGCAGAACTAACCTCTTCATCATAAATAAGCAGGTCGTTCTTTTTGCGGGCCATATCGATAATCCGTTCCAGGGTAGTGAGCAAATCGGAATAACTCTCAAACTCCTCTCTGCAGGGGACTATTCCCATGGAAACACTGATAAACACATTTTGGGACATACTGCCAATGTATAGAGCCCAGGGGTTATGAAACCGGTCCCGGATTCTCCGGGCTATGTTCAGGATATCGGCCTCAGAATAATCTTGCAAAAGGACGGCAAATTCGTCATCTTCGATCCGGTAGAAACTCAGCCCGTAATAGGGCAGCCGGTATATCCAGGATTTTATCTCTTCCAAAAGGGCGTCCCCGGTATCCCGGCTATAGGCTTCGTTTATTTTACGCAGGCCCTGGAGATCGAAACAGATAATATAGGAGTTTTTTGAAAAATACGTTGAGATATCCTTCATTAAAAAGAGGCCGTTGGGGATCTTCATCCGCTGATCATAGTAGGCGATAAAGGAAAGCTGATCCTGTAACTTTTTCTGTTCCGTCACATCATTCAGGCTGACAATATGGCTTAAACGGCCGTCTATCCAATTAATGACCCGGCTGGTTACATGATACCAGTGGCTGGATCCCTCCTGCCTTAATTCCCATTCCAGATACCGGGAGGGGTTGTCGGGACTTAGCAGTTTTTCCCTGGGGCAGAAGGGACAAGGCGCTTGATAACCCATCAAACGATAGCACTGTTTTCCAATAAGCTCCCTGACTTCCTGGTTCGTAGATTCCGCAAAGGATCTATTGCACAGCAGTATCTCGTAGGTAGTAAAGTCCACCACATACATACCGTTCCCGGATATGTCTACAAATTCATACATAGCCGCCATGACGGTATTTAGCTGCTCCGAAAGATTGCGAAGGCTCCGGTCCTTATATTTCAGGTTTTTTGTCTGTTCCCCAATTCGGATTAGCTCGCCGGTAACCGCGCTTAAAGAAGCCGAAAGGGGCTCAAAGGTGTTTAATGCGGGTACGCCCTCCGCTTCACGGGACCCCGGATCCCTCCGGATAATGAGCCAACAGGCCGCCAGGGTGTTTTTATAGAGGACAGGGACCGCTATGCCGGTTAAACCCGCCTCCGGGCTATGGATAACATCGGTTTTTAAGGTTTCCCCTACTATTTCCAGGGATTTTTCTTTGAAATTACGATAAAAAGGTTCATTTGCGGCGGCTTGGTATGTATTGGCCGGGGGATCGGAAAAATCGGCGGCATGGGTTAGCTCGTTTCCCCCGGTATCCACCAAAACAATAGAGGATTTGGTAAAACCCGCATAGGCGTCTTGAATTATTTGTAACAAGTCAAGGTTTATAATATTAGAAATTACTGCCACTCTAGTTTCAAACATATGGCCCCTTTAATCCCGTGCCCATTTGTCTTATGATGCAAACACAAAGATTACAATAACAGTAATAAATAATACAACAATTAGAAACATTTCATCAAGATAAAAAAATGAACCCGACTGTGCGTTGGATCCGCCCCCGGATGCAATAAATAATAACATATGAACGGAAAGACATCCATAAAAAACACATGAAATCGAAAAATTATTATAAACCGAGGCTGTTTCAAAACCTCAAAATTTAAAATCGCCTCAATCTTTTAAGGGATTGGCATTAATACGCTGATACACATCGTTTACCAAACCGGAGAAGCGCCGGAGTTTTTGAATTTCTTCATCTCTCCATTTCCGGTTTTTTACCACACATTCATCCACCCCTAAAAAGCCCCATAGTTCTTCTCCGTTCCACAGGGGGACGGCAGCCAGGGCCAGGATATTTTGCCGTCCCAGTTCCGCCCGTATTCTGAGTTCTACTTGGTTTATGTCGGAAATAAGGATGACCCCCTCTTCTTTAAGTTGCCGGATCCATTTTTCGCTGATAAAAAAATGGACCATACTGTTTTTCTGGGACCCAATCCCCGGAAGGCACCATTCGTGGGTGTTTTTTCCAATACCCCGCGAATCGACGGTAATAATATAACTACGGCTCACCTTGAGCTCTTTCCCCATAAGGGCCAGGAGCCCCTCCGGATCCCGGGGCCCGGATACATCACCGGAAACCTGCTCCGGGGGGGCTAAATCATCACTTTTATTCATCTTATTTACAATAATAATATCAAAGGGCCGGGGTGCAATGATTTTTTTACAAAAATCCTGTCTTGCCCCCTCCTCTTATTCCGGGGTATTATGTATAAGGATAGGAGTAGTTATGGCTATTGATATTGCAGGTTCGGCCCTTATTGAGGTTGATGTGCAGAATGATTTTTGCCCTGCGTATACCACAAAAAACGGAGAAAAACGGCCCCCGGGGGCTCTGGCGGTTAGCCAGGGAGACGAGGTAATTAAACCCCTTAATCTGATGGCCGAAAAATTTGCCCGCTCGGGGGGGAAGATCATTGTTTCCCAGGACTGGCATCCGGCCCATCACAGTTCTTTTGCCTCTTCCCACCCCGGGAAGCAGGTTAACGATATCATGGTTCTGCCGGTTCCCCGGCTTGCGGACCCTTCCTCCCTGCAGGAAACCAATCTGCGGGAATTTGCGCCCGCGGCGATACAGCAGGTCCTGTGGCCGGATCACTGTGTTCAGAACAGTGAGGGCGCCCGGTTCCATGATGACTTGAATTTGGAGCATGTTAATCTTATTCTCCGTAAGGGCTACCGCCGGGATCTGGATTCCTATTCGGTGTTTTTTGAGAATGACCGGTATACCCCTACCGGCCTCGACGGGTTTCTAAAGGGGCTTTATATAAACAAGCTTTTTATCGGCGGCCTGGCCACGGATTACTGTGTCCTCTACAGCGTCATGGATGCGATCCGGCTGGGATATAAGGTTGTGGTCCTGACCGATGCGGTATGCGGGGTGGATGTCCCCGTGGGTTCCGTGGAACGGGCCTTTGATATGATGCGGCAGGCGGGGGTTGCCTTTATGAATTCCGGAGAAGTGGTATGAGCATCGGGTCCGCCCTTTTTACGGATTTTTACTCCCTAACCATGGCCCATGGGTATTGGAAAAAGGGGATGAATACCCAGGCGGTGTTTGAGATGTTTTTCCGCCGCCAGCCCTTTGGCGGAGGGTTTTCCATATTTGCGGGGCTCCAGCCCCTGCTGGAGGAACTCCGGGACTTTTCCTTTTCTTCCGGGGATATCGATTTTCTAAGCAGCCTGGGGCTTTTTGAAACCCCCTTCCTGGATTATCTGCGGGACTTTCGATTTACCGGCTCCCTTTGGGCCCTGGACGAGGGGACGGTGATCTTTCCCCAGGAGCCCCTGATCCGCGTGGAGGGTAACCTTATCGAGTGTCAGATCGTGGAGGGGATGCTCCTCAACATGATCAATTTTCAGAGCCTCGTCGCCACCAAAACCGCCCGGGTTTGGCTTGCCTCCGGGCAGGGCCCGGTGATGGAATTCGGCCTCCGCCGGGCCCAGGGGCCCGATGGGGCCATGTCCGCCTCCAGGGCGGCTTTTATCGGGGGCGCCATGGGAACCTCCAACAGCCTGGCGGGGAAAAAATACGGCATCCCCGTATTGGGTACCATGGCCCATGCCTGGGTCATGTCCTTCCCCAGTGAGGAAGAGGCCTTCCGGGCCTACGCGGATATCTATCCCCAGCATCCGGTATTCCTTATCGATACCTACGATACCCTGAAAAGCGGGGTCCTGAACGCCGTTAAGGTGGGGAAACAGCTTGCCGCGGAGGGGCGGAACTTTGGGATCCGCCTGGATTCGGGGGACATCCATTACCTTTCGGTCCAGGTACGCAAGATCTTTGACGCCGCCGGTCTTTCCGGGGCGACCATAGCGGTATCCAACGATCTGGACGAATCTATTATTCAGACCCTTACCGGCGCAAAGGCCCCCATCGACAGTTGGGGGGTGGGGACCCAAATGGTCACCGGCGGTACCGAAGCGGCCTTTACGGGGGTCTATAAACTTACCGCCCGGGAGGATGCCTCGGGACGGATGATCCCGGTGATGAAGTTTTCCGATAATCCCGAAAAAACCACCAACCCCGGCATTAAGCAGCTATGGCGTATCAAAGACGCCCAGGGTATAGCGGTGGCGGATATCCTTGCCCTGGAGGATGAGTTTTCCGGCGCCGATGCCTTACAGACGGGGAAGCGGTATGCCTTTTGGCACCCCTCCGCGGATTACCGCCATTTTTATCATACCATCGAAGGGAGTGTGGAGCCGCTCCTCAAGGTCCGGGTGGAAAAGGGGAAAATCACCACGGCCCTTCCTTCCCTGGAAGATATCCGCCGGCATACGAAGGAGGATCTGGCCTCCCTTGATAATAGTTATAAGCGGCTCCTTAATCCCCATATCTATAAGGTTTCCGTTACCGAGCGGCTTCGGGCCCTCAAGCTCGATCTTATCAGGAATTATCTTGGGGAATTGTAGGTGAACCGGAACGTGGATATCTATACCCTGTTGAAGGCTTATCCGGCTGATTCTCCTGCCTGGAGTTTGGTGGACGCCTTTGATGCGGTTACCAATGGCATTGAGAATCCCGAGGCCCTGGTTCGGATGGAATCTTTGACGGAACCTTCTCTGCGGCCCTGGAAATTCCTGGTAGGGGCCATCAAGGCCTTATACGACTATGATCTGCCCCGCTGTACGGCGGCATACCAGGCCATTGACGATGATTCGGCGCCGGGGGTATTAAAGCCCTTTTTCCGGGCCTGGATTGCCCGGCAAAAGACCCGGGATCGGGCCCTTGTCTTCCGGGAAATAAGCGAATTCCGCGATCCGGTGGTCGGCCTGTACCGCCGGATCCTTATGGAACCCCACCCCCTGACTCTGGCCGCGGAACAGGCCGAAGAGGCCCTCCATCACGGCCTGTATGAGCAATTTGAAACCCTGGCCCTCCGGGTCCTTGCCGGATTGCGGGCCCAGGTCCAAAACGACGGGCCCCTCCTGGCGCTGCGCTATGCCCTGTATTGCCTGGATATGCTGGATAAAAACGGATACGAGGGGACGGACTTTTTTTCGGCCCTTATCCGGACGCTGGGCGAGGCCGACGGGTTTTGCGTCCTTGGCTTCGCCCTGATCGGTAAGGATAACGGGACCGCCGCGGGGGCGCTGCAAAAAGCCCTGGACGCGGGGGACGGGAACTTTCTCGATGCCCCCATGAGATCCCTGATTGGGGAGCTGATTCTGCTCCTGGACCCCCGGCAAAAGGGCCGGACCCCGGTTTCCGGGGCCCTTCCCCTCCGGCCGGGGCGGAGGCAAGGCAGAGCCCCCGCGACCCGTCAACCGGAGCTTTTCGAGGAAGGCCATGATGGATAAAGCCGAACTTATCGCCAGGCTGCGAAAGGATGCGGCCCTTTTAGGAGATGACGAGGGCCGGCTTCACGGCATAAAACGCCTGGAGGCAGCCCTTTCCGTACCGGCGTCATTTGATGAACTGGAATGGGAATTGGCCCCCGCCGCCCGTTATGTGGGTCCCGGCGTATGGATCGACGCCATAGAGAATGCCTTAAAATACGACAGCCCCTAAGGAGAAGCTATGAACAATTTACAGGTGCGTTTTATATGCGGAAAAACCGAAGGCCCCGTCATTGAATGTCCCCTGGGGACCCCGGTAGAAACGCTGGTTGAACATTTTGGCCCCCTGCCCGGCGGACTGGCGGCGGTACGGGTTAATAATGAGATTCTCCCCCTGTCTACCAGGCTTGAGGTGAACTCGACCTTGGCCCCCGTATCCCTGGAAGAACCCGACGGGGTGATGATCTACCGGCGTTCCCTGGCCTTTCTTCTGGCGGTGGCGGCCCGGGAACTCTTTCCCGACCGGAGCCTCTATGTGGGACATTCCCTGGGAAACAGCTACTATTATACCTTTGCGGACGAAAAGAAACCCGGCTCCGGGGAAATTGAGACCCTGAAGGAAAAGATGAATTCCCTGGCAGGGGAGGATATTCCCATATCGTTCCGTTATATGGCCTATGCCGAAGCCCTGGCCCTGTTCGAGGCGAACAAGCAGACCGATACCAGTCTTCTTTTGGATCAGCGGAGCGAGCCCAAGGTCCAGGTTAATGAATGCAGGGGCTTTGTGGATCTGTATATCGAACCCCTGGTATCCCGAACCGGGCTTCTGGCGGCCTTTGATCTTATGGCATACCAGGACGGATTCCTCCTCCGGTTTCCCGGCGTGGGCCGGGGTATGGTAATTGATCCCTTCGAGGACAGTCCAAAGATCTTCTCGGTTTACAATGAATATAAGAAATGGGGCCGTATCGTGGGGGTCCATGCGGTGGGCTCCCTTAACCGGCTTGTGGCGGATCGTACTATTCGGGATTATATCAGAATTGCCGAGGCGTTCCAGGCTAAAAAAATGGCCGAGATTGCCGGTAAGATCTACGAAAGGCGGGATTCCGTTAAGGTGGTCCTTATCGCCGGGCCTTCCAGTTCCGGCAAGACCACCTCGGCCAAACGGCTTGCCATTGAACTTAAAGTGATGGGCATTGAACCCCTGGCCATCGGGCTGGATGATTACTACCTGGGCGTCGAAAAGACCCCCAAGGATGAAAAGGGGGAACCCGATTATGAATGTCTTGAAGCCCTGGATGTGCCCTATCTTAATGAACAGCTCCTGGCCCTCTTTGCCGGGGACGAGGTGGAGCTGCCCCTCTTTGACTTTAAGAGCGGAAAGCGCAGGGAAGGCGGCGGCAGGCGGATCCGCCTGGGGCGCAGGACCATGCTTATCATCGAAGGCATCCACGGCCTTAACGATGCCCTGACCCCCCAGATCGGCCGGGATACAAAGTTTAAGCTCTATGTTTCGGCCCTGACCCAGCTTAATCTGGACGATCATAACCGGATCCCCACCAGCGACAACCGCCTCCTGCGGCGCATGGTCCGGGATTATCAATTCCGGGGAAACAGCGCGGCGGGGACCATCAAGATGTGGCCCAGCGTTCAGCGGGGGGAACGGAAGTATATCTTCCCCTACCAAAACGGCGCCGACGCGGCCTTTAACTCTGCCCTGGACTATGAACTGGCGGTCCTTAAATTCTACGCCGAACCCCTGCTCCGTTCCGTAAAGCCGAGCATGGCGGAGTATGCCGAGGCGGTGCGGCTTCTGGCCTTTCTGGAAAATTTTGCCCCCATCCCCCCGCAGTATGTACCGGGCCAGAGCATCCTGCGGGAATTTATCGGGGACAGCGAATTTAAGTACTAAGGGTAA
>JAISOR010000029.1 GCA_031275535.1 Treponema sp.
CTTATTAGGGTTGGTATTAAACCAGACGGTATTATAAATTTCCTATCGAACGAGCCTCCGTTCAAACTAACGCAACGCCTAAGATACCGCGGAGCTCTGCTCCGCGGAGGCTCATTAAAGGGCTGATACATCACGGGGTTGCTCATGTTTTTGTGTCCGGCGTAGCGTTCCAGGCAGAAGCTTATAAAAGACCGTTGGGACATGGGCTCTGCTTCCTTAGTCTGAATTATCCCAGGTTAATACCGCCCCGGTAGAAGTAAAGCCCTTAAAGGCTGTGTTGTAATATGCGGATTCGCTTTCCATCCTGTGCGCTCCCCTCCTTATTCTTTGCCATTATACGCCATAACCGCATATCCTGACGACGCCCTTTTGCCCAGGGCCGGCGGTTACCGGGGGCCGCCCCGGGTTTTCGACAGCTCCTTGAGCCGGCTGATGACCACTTCCCCCGCCACGGCAAGGTCCTCGGCGGTAAAGGCAAACACAAAATTGTCGTCAAAGAGGATCTGGGCCGAAGGGGGGAACTCGTCGTCCCCGGCCCACAGGAGGAGGCTCATAAAAAGGCCGGTGATGAATTCGAACCGGAATCCCACATCTCCCTGGTCCAGGACTTGGGAGCGCAGTTCTCCGGTGTTCTCCATAATTTCCCGAAAAACCGCCGGATCCCTGCCGAAGGCCGCGGCAAACCGGTTGATACACCGTCCCCGGAAATTGGGGTAATACACCGTCCCCCAGGGAATCTCCTGGTAGGAAAGCTGTTTTCCCCGGCTTTCGAAATATTTTCCCTCACAGAGATACCGGAGGACGAGGATCTTTTCCCCGGGGTTTTGTAGTTCCTTCCCCTCCCGGTCGATCAGGCTGAAATCGGGAAAAGCCGCCCGGTATTCGGTTCCCATGAGGCGCAGGGAAAAGGCCGATCCCTCCCGGTCAAAGGGGAGGGAACACCGCCGGGCGATCTCCCCGGGGATAAGGGTCTTATAAAGGCCCATATAATGGAAAAGGGGCATCCGTTCTTTCCGGTTTTTTTCATAAGGCCCGCCGTCCGTCTTATGCAAAGAGGCCTCCGTCGGTGTGGGGCAGGAAACAGGCGGCGACGAATTCGTCCATATAACCCGGATGGGAGGAGAGTTCCAGGTAGGTCATCCCCCGGCTGATCTCCGTAACCTTTTGGGCGGCCCTCCGGGAATTGGCCATGGCGTAGGCCCCGCCGAGGGAACTGTTGCCGATATAATGGTAACGCTCCGGGGGGAGCTTGGGGAACATACCGATCCGGATGGCGTTTTCCACGTTGATGCCGCTGCCGATACCCCCGGCGATGTACACCTCCTCAAGGGCATCCATGGTAAAGTCCAGGCTGACCAGCATAGTCCTGATGGCGGAGAAGATCGCCCCCTTGGCCCGGATAAAGTTGTCGATGTCCCCCTCGGTCAGGACCAGATCCCGTCCGGTTTCCGTTTCCCCGGCAAAGGCGGCGGTGTAACTCGCCATGCCCCACTGGTCCCGGCGGACCCGTTTGCCCTCCCGGATAAATTTTCCCCGGGCGTTGATGATCCCGCAGCGGAACAGCTCCCCGATAAGATCGATAAGCCCGGAACCGCAGAGCCCCGCGGGCTTTTGCCCGGCGGCGCCGATTATCCGGAGGGAGGGTTCCATGGTTTCCCGATCTACGCCGCAGGCTTCGACCGCCCCGTCGGTGGCCCGCATACCGCAGCTGATGTCCCCTCCCTCAAAGGCGGGACCCGCGGAACAGGCGCAGGACATAAGAAAATCGGCGTTTCCAAAAACCAGTTCCCCGTTGGTTCCCAGGTCTATAAGCAGGGAGAGGGCCCCCTTTTTGTACACCCCCGAGGAAAAGGCCCCTGCGGTAACATCCCCCCCCACATAACTGCCGATACTGGGGGCCAGGATCACCTCCGCGTCGGGGTGCAGGCAGAGGCCCGTATCAATCCCCCGGAGCTTTTCCCCCTCGAAGAAAGCCGGCACATAGGGTTCCAGCCGCAGGTAGGCCGGGTTAACCCCCAAAAACAGGTGGGTCATGGTGGTATTGGCCGCTACCGCTGCCCGGTAAATATCTTCGGAACCGATGCCCCCCTTTTCGCAAAGGGCCCGGATCAGGGGGACCGTACATTCTTCCAGCACCGCCCGCTGCAGCCGTTCCAGGCCGCCGGGCCGGGAGCCCTCGATGATCCGGCTGATCACGTCCGCGCCGTAGCGGATCTGGCCGTTCCCCGCGGAACCCATGGCCACCGGCTCCCCGCTCAGGAGGTCCAGGAGGAGGATGGACACCGAGGTGGTCCCGATGTCTATGGCAAGCCCGGCGATGACCGGCTTGACGCCCTGGGGAAACACGTTGAGGATCAGGTCTTCCCCGGCCCCGTGCCTGAGGACGCAGGTTACGGAAAAGTCCCCCTCCCGCAGGGCGCCGGGGAGTTTGCGTTGGGCGTGGAGGCTGATCCCCAGGGGCGGGGCATCCTCCCCCCGGAGGGTTTCCAGGGCCGACAGAAGCCGTTCCCGGTCCGCCATGGGGTTCCCCAAATCCGGCCGGGGCAGGGTAAGGTCGAGGATCTCCAGACCGATGTCCCCGGTAAAACCCTGGATGCGGAGCTCCTCCCGGAGGGCGGAAAACACCGCATCTTCCCGTTCCCCCTCGCTTATCTTGATACGGTTCTGGTAGGCCAAAGCGCTGGGGGGTACAAAAACCACCATATCCGACCGGATTTCCGAGGCGCAGGCAAGACGGTACCCCTGGGCGTAATCGTCCCTGCTGATATGGCGGGTTTGCCCGCTTTCCGACTCCCCAGAGAGCACCTTCACCCGGCATTTCCCGCAGGTCCCGTTCCCCGAACAGGGCGCGTCCAGGGGGACATTCGCTTTTTTTGCCGCCTCCAGGATAGTTTCGCCCCCGGATACGGCGGCGATCCGGTCTTCGTGAGCTTCGGCCTGGAATAATACGGTATATTTACTACTCATCGTGATAATTAGTGTTTCAAAATAACCCGTCCATCAGGTGTCTGCCTTATGGACAGACCCTCAAGAGAATGAGCCTCTTTCAAGACCCGGTTGGTTTTACATTGGCAAAGCCGCCGAATTCCCCCGTACCGCTTGGAAGGGCACAGGGGAACGGGAGCCTTCCTACATGATAGCTTCCATGGCAAAGGCGGGATGGTTCTTTTCCGTCAGGAAGGCCACCACCGCCTCCACATCGGTGGCTATGGTTTCGTCGCAGATCATATCCGCGAAATTATCGATCCCATAAAGTTCCTTGGCGGTTTTGTTGATCCGGGAGGCCACCTCGGTTTTCAGCTCCTGGGGCATCCAGACTATCCGGGACAGGCCCCCTTCGGCGCTGACGAATTTTTTGGAAGCGATAAAGTGCCTCCCATGGCCCATAAAGCCGGGGGTCTGCACCCCGCCGCCGGTCATGGAGGCAAGCTCGCCAAAGGTCATGCCCGTGGGGGTGGCCCCCTTGTATTCCCGGTTGACCACCACCACCCCGTTCGCCTCGGGCAGGATTCCGCAGATACACTCGAAGCAGCCGCAGCTGGTCATGGGGTCTTCCATGATAGAATAGAGGGTTACCTTTTCCACGGCGCCGTGGGTCGCCTCCTGGACCGT
>JAISOR010000035.1 GCA_031275535.1 Treponema sp.
GGCCGCAGTTACTGGGGATATACCGGTTCACCAGGGCAGCTCAGGAGGGGTTTTCGGCAATTCCTTAACCAGCCGCGCTCGCAGCCCAGGGCGCGGCCTCTCTCATGGTCCGGTGTAAAACCTACTCGTCTCCGTCAAAGCTATTACCATAAAAATCCATCAATTTTGCCCGGTAGTCAAGGGGGGGGAGAAAGAGTGGAGAGTGGGGCGTTAAGAGTGAAGTGGGTCGAGGGCGGCCTGACGAGTAAAGACGGCGGGGGAAGAGAGAATAGAGTGGGGTGTGAGTGACATACTTTGCGGGGAGCGAGGCGGCGGGCTGGTACCAGGCACTCTCCAGCTGGCACCCCCTCCCCAGAGCCTGGCGCCATAAGCCATAAGGGGAACCCCCTCTTCCCCCATATAAGGAACGCCCGGGCAGTATCTTGGTATATATCCGGGATACCCTGGAGAAACTGCACCGGTACGGTGTACTTCCATTTAAAGTATCCCGGATAGAGAGTAAAGGCCTTGCCCTGGCATGACCGGTAGTCATGGAGAATTTATGAAAAAAGTGGAAAATATTATTAAAAAAATCAACTATTTTCATGATTTTTACTTGACTATAAAAAGAAAATATTATATGTTAATAAATGATGATACAGTCCTTTTAAAACTGTTTGGGCGTCTTAGCTTTGGCTTCCTAAAGGTTGTTTTACATCGTGCTGTATAGCCACTGTATTGTCATTTTGCCTCCCGGGTTTCTTCACCTCCTTTTCCCGGGAGGTTTTTATTTTACTATGAATGACAAAATATCATAATATGTCATATTGACAGAATAAGGGGTCTTTTTTAGAATGGGCCCAGGAGTTTGTTGCGCAAATGCAACAGGCTGCTAGGAGTTTTTTTATGGAACGGACCCTTCCTCTTATGCTCCGGGCGCGGGTCCTGGAGCAGCCGAATATCATCGCCCAGTACGCCAAGGACAGTACGGGCGCGTTTGAATGTAAGAGCTATCAGCAATTATATGATGAGATCCGTTATCTGGCCGCGGGGTTGCTGGAACTGGGGGTAAAACGGGGGGAGCATATCGGCATTATTTCGGATAACCGCCAGGAATGGCTGGTAACGGATTTTGCCATCCTCTCCATCGGGGCCCTGGACGTACCCCGGGGCTGCGACACCACGGTACAGGAGCTTGGCTATATTCTGGGCTTTGCCGGGTGTTCCTGTTCTTTTGCGGAAAATCAGAAACAGGCCTTGAAGATCCTCTCCCTTAAAGCGGAGCTGCCCCTGTTAGACCGTATTATTACCTACGATTCTGTTGATGATGAGACCGCCTCGGCGCTTAAAGCCGCGGGCCTGCGGATTTGCCGCTATTCGGAACTCCTGGGGTGGGGGCAAAAACGGCGGCTCGCCAGGCCCGAAGAGGTGGAAGCGGAGATGGAACAGGGGCAGCGGGATGATCCGGCGACCATTATTTTTACCTCCGGGACCACCGGGGAGCCCAAGGGGGTGGTCCTGACCCACGGGACCTTTCTGCACCAACTCCCCTCGTTTCCCCTGATCCTTGAGGTTAAACCCGGCGATATATGGCTTTCGGTACTGCCCGTATGGCACGTATTTGAACGGGCCATTGAATATGTTATTTTTTATATGCGCAGCGGCATAGCCTATTCCAAACCCATATCGTCGGTACTTTTGGCGGATTTTAAGACTATCAGGCCCCAATGGATGGTGAGTGTGCCCCGGATATGGGAATCGATTATGGATTGGGCTAAACGGCATGTTAAACAGAAAAACAGGCTGCTCCGGGCTTGTTTTGATTTCTTCCTTTATTTTGGGCTGATGTATAAGTACTTCCGGGATTTGACCTTTGGCCTGCTCCCCAATTTCCATGGCCGGGTCCGCGCGCTTGATGCGGCGTTGGGTTTTATTCCCTGGGTACTCCTCTGTCCCCTCAAAGGGCTGGGGCAGATACTGGTGTTCAGCAGGATAAAGAAACGGCTGGGGGGCCGCTTTAAGGCGGGCATATCCGGCGGGGGAACCCTGCCGGCAAGGGTTGACCACTTCTTTAATGCCCTGGGGATCCGGCTCCAGGAAGGTTACGGCCTTACCGAAGCATCACCCATTGTTTCTGTCCGGCGCTATAAAAAGGCCCGGTCCGGCACGGTGGGCCAGCTCCTCTTGGACACCGAGGCCAGAATCGTGGATGATAAGGGGAAAGAGCTTGCCCCGGGACACAACGGACACATTCATGTCCGGGGCGGGCAGCTTATGAAGGGGTACTATAAAAAACCCGCGGAGACCGCGGCGGTACTCCTGGAGGGCGGCTGGCTCGATACTGGGGATATCGGCATGATGACCCGCGACGGGGAGTTAAAAATTACCGGCCGGGCCAAGGATACCATTGTACTTCTGGGGGGCGAAAATGTGGAGCCCGTTCCCATTGAGCAGAAGATGCGGGAAAGTCCCTGGATCTCCCAGTGTATGGTGGTAGGGCAGGATCAGAAGTACCTGGCGGCCCTGATTGTTCCGGTCCAGGAAGCGGTCCTGGCCTTTGCGGAGGAGAACAACATCCCCATTGTGGACTACGAACTCCTGCTCCAACAGCCGGAGATAAACGAGGTGGTGGCCAATGATGTGGCGGACCTGGTAAATCCCCATGCGGGCTTCAAGCCCATTGAACGGGTCTTCAAATTCAAGCTTATCCCCCGGACCTTCGAGATAGGGGTAGAGCTTTCCCCCAAGCAGGAATTACTGCGTCATAAGATTGCGGCGATCTACTCAAAGGAAATAGCGGGCCTGTTTAAGGACAAGCGCGGGGAGAGGGTGTGAAGAAAGTGTGAAGTGGGGAAGAAGGTGTGAAATGTGGAGAGTGGAGAGTGAAGTGAGGGGAGAGCGGCCTAACGAGTGAATGCGGCGCGGGCGTGAAGTTTAGGTCCGTCGATTTCGCAGGGCGCACGTGCCTGGCACCGAATTTGCCGGGGGCCGGAAAACCGGTTATAGAAACGGCCGCTATAAATTCGGCGGCCCGGGGGGTATACTGGGTACAGGATGATCAAGCCCATACCCCTTTTGCGGCTGTTGCCGGTATTGCTCCTCTTTTCCTGCGGAAGACAGACCCCGCCTGAGCCCGCGGTGGTCAGGGACCCGGTGCTGTACGCAAGCCAATCCGACGAGACGCTTGCGGAAATAAGCCGCCGGGCCCGGGAGACCCTGCCGGTGTTTATCAGAAAACTCCAGACCCCCGCGGAGGATGAGGGGAATTTCAGGATAAAGTACCCCTTTGCCGCTGATCCGGGGAGCGGCTTGAGCCGGGAGCATCTCTGGCTTGGGGATATAACCTTTAAAGACGGGCTCTATTATGGGACAATTCTCAACGAACCCTACTATATTACGGGGCTTAAGGCCGGGGATGTGACGGTCTTTGATATTGAGACGATCAGCGACTGGATGTATACCCGGGGAGAGGCCATCATAGGGGGCCTGTCTGTTAAATACCTTATCGAGCGGATCCCCGAACTGGACCGGGACGCCGGTATAAGCGCCTATTACCGGCGCTTTCAGGGAGGCGCCCCGTGAATGCGCGGGGGGCCGTCTCAGATAAAATCTCCGGTCAAGTCGCCGTCTTTTTCAATCATCCGCTCCTCGCCGTTTTCCATGATCGCCCTAATGGTTGGGTTGATGACCAGGCCGTCCAGGTGGATGAGGGCCGGGGCGTCTTCGTCGTAGTTGTGGCCCACCGCAAAGTGACAGGTCTTAAAGGCCTTTTCGTCCTCCAGCATATGTCCTGATATCCGGGCCGCGGGGTTAAGGCCAATGCCGATTTCCCCGATATTCCGGGCGTTCCGGGCATAGAGTTCCCCCGAACCGGCGGGGAGTTTCCCGGTCTTCTCGTATTCCAGGGCATTGGTCTCCGCCAATTCTACGGACCTCCGCAGCGCCGCCGCTTCCACGCCCCCCCGGATATCCGTAATAAAACCCTTGTCCAGGATACAGCGGATGGGCTCCTCGATAAGGATGTCCCCATCATACAGGCTGATGGAACCGTCGAAGGCGATCACCCCCTGGGCGGTTCCGTTCTCCGGGCTGATAAAGCTCTCCCCCGCCGGAAGATTTCCCCCCCGGCCTCCGGCGGAAAAGTCGCCGTCGTCGGAAAAGGCGGTCCTGCCCCGGAGCCCAAAGCGTATGTCCGTGCCGCCCGGGGCGGTGATGTGTATGGCCCGGGCCGTATCCAGAACGGCCTTAATCGCGGCGCAGCGCCGCTTCAGGGTTTCATAATCTATGGGCACGGTGCGGATAAAGGATTCCACCGTTGTAGCGGGCGACCAGAAGGACCGGCAGCTTTTTTCACCGTATAGCTGGAGGTGGAAAATATGATCCCAGCTTATATCCCCGTGTTTATAGGGAGCGGCGATCCCCTGTTTATCCTTCCCCAGCTTTTGGGCGCTCATGGAAATAAACACCTCCGGCTTGGCGGAAAAGGCGGCGATTACCGCGGGCTCGGCAAAGTCGAACTGGGTTTTGACGGGCTGGAAGATCAGCGACGGCAGGCCGCCGGCGTCCAAGACCGCGTCGTACAGGGCCTGGGAAATGGCCGCCACATCCCTTTCGGGGTTGCTGACGATCAGAACCTGCTCGCCGGGCTTTACCTTAAGGGAAACCCCCACGGCGATTTCCGCCGCTTTCCGGATAGATTCCCGCAGGTCGGGAGTATACGGGGCGAGGTTTGAGAATTTGGCGGCGCCGGTGTTATTGGTATCCATAGTTTTATCTGCTTCCCATTATTTTTTTTCGCTCCCCTTCGGCGGCGATATGCATCGTTTCCAGCCGTTCCATGATGGCGTCCACGGTGGCCTGTTTCTTGTCTTCCGCCCCCGCGGCCTCCGCCCTGGTCCGGGTTTCTTTTCTGAATTCCGCGCAGGACAGCAGGGGGCCGGCGGTAAACCGCACCACGTCTTCGCTGACAAAATCGTCTATCATATCCCCCTGCCGGACATGGAGCAGTTCTCCGTTAACCGCCACCAGACTCATATAATCGAAGGATTTTATATAGGAGTCGATTTCCCGGACCCCCTTCTTGGAATCCGGCTCCCAGGGCCGGTACCGGGTACCGGAGGGAAAGACCAGGACAAGCTTTCCGGTGGTCTTTACTTCGTTCAGGGCCTTCATGGCGGCCCGGTTAATGGCGTTGCTGCGGATTATCTCGGCCCGGTTCTTTTCGGCGTCCAAGCCCTGGAGGGAACGGCTGGGATAAATAACGAGCCGGGTATAGGCGCTGGTAAAGGCCGCCACCGAAGGATTGGCCTCGTTCAGTTTCATCCCCGCAATGGCCACCAGGGCGTCGGCTATTTCCTTGCCATGATCAGGCTCCTTCCGCAAAAGATAGGAAAAAATCGGCAGATCCATATTGCTGTAATGTTCCAACAAGAGGAGGCAGGATTTTCCCGATACCGCCTTATTCCACAGTTCAACGAGATATTCCATTCCGCTTATGCCGGATCCGGGCAGTATCAGGGTCTCCACCATGGTATCCAGCAGGGGCAGAATATCCTCCGCCCCCTGCTGATACACATTATCCTCCGTTACAACCGGAGACAATTTCGACAGGGCCACTGCCTGTTTGATAAGATCCTTAAACTTGCTGCTCAACGTTTCCATATTGAATACTATAACCACCCCTTTGAATTACTGTCAATGAAAAATATCCTGTTTTACCCCGGCTCCCGCTTTGGGGATAAAGGCTTGCAAAAAAGTCCTTCCGGGGGCATAGTAATAGCATGAGGTCCCGCTCCCTGCCCTTCTGTCTATTGATGCTCTTCACGGTTTTGCCGGTATTTTCCCAGACCGGTTTTGCCGGTCAGGACCAGAGCCGTCCCGACGCCTTGCAGAATTACCGTGTAGGCCGGGACCTGGAAGCCAGGAACCGGATGGAAGAGGCAAACGCCTACTACAACGAGGCGGTCCGCATCTGCCTGGATGAAATTGCCCAAAACGCGGCTAATATGGATTCCTATACCGTATTGACCTGGGCCTTGCGGCGGCAGGAAAAATATGCGGAGGTTATTATCTGGGGTGAACGGGGCCTTAATGTTAATGGCAGCGATTACCGCATTATCGAAACCATGGGGGAAGCCTATTTCTACCTGAATAATTTTGAAGACTCCCTGCGCTTTATGCAGCGCTATGTTAATTCCTTCCCCCAGGGAGACCGGGCTTCGGTGGCCTACTTTTTTATCGGCGAGATTTACCGGCTTCAGCGGAGATTCCGCCACGCGGATATTGCCTACACCACCGCGGTCCGGCTGGAAGGCGGATCAGCCCTCTGGTGGTACCGGCTTGGTTCCGTCCGGGAATCCGCGGGGGAATACGTCCCGGCCGCGGAAGCCTATGAACAGGCCCTCAGGCTTAATCCTAATTACCCCGGGGCAAATGAGGGCTTAGAGCGGTCCAGGGGAAGGACCCTTTCCCAGGACCGGGAGTAGGGGCCCTTTAGCCGCCGCAGCCGTGATGGCCGCAGCCGCCGCATTCATCGCAGCTCGCGTGTCCCTGGGGGGAATGGACGTGTCCATGTTCCAATTCCTCCGCCCTGGCGTCCCTGACATCAACCACGGTTACCTCAAAATTAAGGTCCATCCCGGCCAGGGGATGATTCCCGTCTACGGTAATGGTCGTGTCCGCCACTTGGGTTACCGTAACCATGCGGTAACCGTCGGGGGTGGACGCCTCAAACTGCATACCTTCTTTTACCGCATCGACCCCTTCAAAACGGTCCAGGGGAACCT
Organism: Treponema sp.; assembly: GCA_031275535.1. The sequence continues at coordinate 6,765 of JAISOR010000035.1, forward strand.
CGACCACCAGCCGGTCATCCCGTTCCCCATAGGCCTCGACCGCGGGGACGGTTACTATAATCCGGTCCCCCAGGACCTTTTGTTCCAGGGCCCTTTCCAGGCCGGGGATGATATTCTCGTGCCCATGGAGATACAGGAGCGGCTCGGCCCCGGAGGTGGAATCAAGCAAATTGTTTTTTGAGTCCCTAAGCGTATAGTCAATACTGACTACCTTGTCTTTAGTAATATTCATACTATTTTATATCCCAAAATGATATAAGGGTAAAGCCGGGACAAAAGCATTTACTCTTTATCCGGGATACATTACAGGAATTTCACCGGTACGGTGAGGAAATTCCTTGGGGTCCTGACGGGAGGAAACACATCAAACCAGAGGTTTGCGGTTTCCCTGCGTAATCCGGGCACAACCGACGGATTTTTCCGCTTCGTCGCTCCCCGCAAAGTATACACTCTCTTCACTTCACACCCCACTCTCTCTCCCCCCGCCGTTTCCACTCGTTAAGCCGCCCTCGACCCACTTCACTCCCAACTCCCCACTCTTCACCCTTTCTCCCCTCTCCCTCTTGACAAAAACTCCTATTTTAGTTAGAAATTTTTTATACCATTTGTTCGATCAAACCAAACCGGGGGCGAAAAAAGTGAACGTTACACTAATTCCTTATATGTCAACAAATTACCCC
>JAISOR010000184.1 GCA_031275535.1 Treponema sp.
ACCGCCCTGTAGGGCTCCAGATCTTCCTGGTAAAGGGCCTTTGTTTTTTCCATCCCATAGTCCAGCCCCAGGAGGGTATATTTATTCCGGCCAAATTGATGAAAGGGGAGCAGTTGGACCTCCGGCCGGCTTCCGGGCTGTAAGGCCCAGGCCGAACGGAGCAGGTCCGCAAAGGCGGCGGCGTCTTCCGGACTGTTGTTGTAACCGGGGATCACCGGGATCCGGGGAAGGAGCTTCCGGCCCCGGCGAAGGGCCGTTTCCAGGTTGGCGATAATCCGGTCGTTATAAACCCCGGTTCCCTCAAAGTGGCGTTCCCGATGGTGGTGCTTTATGTCAAAGAGGAGCAGGTCCGCCAGGTCCGTAATACGGATAAACACCTCCGGGGCGGCGAATCCCGATGTTTCTATGGCCCGGTGGATCCCCGCCTGCCCCAGCAGCTTAAGCAGGGCCCCGGCAAAGCCCTCCTGGGCCAGGACCTCGCCGCCGGAAAGAGTCACCCCCCCGCCGGACTCCTCGTAAAAGGCCCGGTCCTGGAGGCATATATCCAGGACTTCCCGGGGGCTGTAGAGCTTCCCCGCCAGGGACAGGGCCTGGCCCGGGCAGGCCGCGGCGCAGATCCCCCAGCTTCCACCGCTATCGCAGGGTCCGCAGCGGTCCCGGTCAACGCGGATCCGGCCCCCCGCGTCTTCCAGGGCCCCCCGGGGACAGACCCGGACACACCGTAAACAACGGCGGCATTTGCCCGGATCCCACAGAAGCTGGACCCGGGTACTCCGGGATTCCGGGTTGGCACACCATCCGCAGCGGAGGGGGCAGCCCTTAAAAAACACCACCGTTCTGATGCCGGGACCGTCGTGGATACTGAATTTTTGAATATTAAACACATTTCCCGGGATCACCTAAGTACCTTACCCCAAATATAATGAAAATAATTACATTTGTAAATAAAGATGTTTCAAATGAAATAAAAAACTTGACTTTTCATTTTATTTTTGTATGTTATATGTAAGGGACTGCAGTCAAACCCTTATGGCAACGTTGCTTAAATATTTCAGAATAGAAAGGATGGTAAAAAAATGACGGAAAGGCATAACAAAATCTTAGAGATCCTGGCTCAAAGCCAGCGGGTAGAAGTAGTTACCCTGGCGGATATGTTGAGGGTCTCCCAAGTAACGGTACGTAAAGATTTGGACCAGCTTGAAGAATTAGGACTTATCCGCAGGGAACACGGATTTGCCCTCTTCGGTTCCTTCGATGATGTAAGCAAACGCATGGCCTATCATTACGATGTAAAAAGGAGGATCGCCAAGGCCGCGGCGGAATTGGTGGAGGATGAGGAAACGGTCATGATTGAATCGGGCTCCTGCTGTGCGCTCCTGGCCGAAGAGCTGGCCAACACAAAACGGGGTGTTACGATTGTTACCAATTCGGCCTTCATCGCTAACCACATACGGCACACCCCTTATGGGAAGATAATCCTTCTAGGGGGGGAATATCAGACCCACTCCCAGGTTATGGTTGGTCCCATTCTCCGCAAATACGCCGAGGTCTTCTTGTCCGATAAGTTTTTTATCGGCACCGACGGTTTTACCGAAAAATACGGCTTTACCGGCCGGGACCATCTGCGGGCCCAGGCGGTCCGGGACATGGCGGAACAGGCCCGGCAGCTTATCGTATTAACCGAATCGGAAAAATTCTTCCACCAGGGGGTGGAGGGCCTGGTCAGGACCGATAACGTTTCGGCGGTATATACGGATGACAAGATTCCGCCGGAACTGGAAACCTTTCTCCTGGAAAGGGATGTCCTGGTTAATAAAGTGCCGGCCTCCCTGCCTTCTCCTGCCTACACCGAGATCAGGGGAAAAGAGATCTCCTTGTATCAGGAATGAGCCCTTGTGCGGCAAGACGGGCCAAAGGTCCGGCGGGGTCCATACCAGCCTTTCTAATGAACAAACCCCGTAACGTTCTGTCTTAACGGAATCGCAGGTCCCCCCAGGGGGACCTGTTTCATATCAGCTTCGGGGAAATATCTTACGAAGCATACAAAAACACTTACGCACGAAGTTATTTCATTGACATACGAAAATGCCGGTGCTATATTGAAATTGAGGATCCCCAGGATGATAGAACGGCACATAAAAATATTGGATATCCTGGCCCGGAACCAGCGCATAGAGGTTGCCGCATTGGCGGATATGCTAAAGGTGTCCAAGGTAACCGTCCGCAAGGACCTGGCGGAGCTTGAGGACCGGGGCATCCTGCACCGGGAACACGGGGCCGCGGCCATCGGCTCCGTGGACGACGTGGGGCGGCGCATGGCCTACCATTACGAGGTAAAACGGCGCATCGCCCAGGCCGCGGCGGAATTGGTGGAAGAGGGAGAAACGGTGATCATAGAATCCGGTTCCTGCTGCGCCCTCCTGGCGGAAGAACTGACCCGGACCAGGCGGGATATTACGGTGATTACCAATTCGGCCTTTATTGCCAACCATATACGCCTGGCGCCCCACGGCAAGATCATCCTCCTGGGGGGGGACTACCAGGCCGAATCCCAGGTAATGGTGGGCCCCATTACCCGTAAATGTGTAGAAGGCTTTTATACGGATAAACTTTTTATCGGCGCCGACGGTTTTATCGAAAAGTCGGGCTTTACCGGCAAGGATCACATGCGGGCCGAAACGGTCAGGGACATGGCTAAACAGGCCCGGCGGGTGGTGATCCTAACGGAATCGGAAAAATTTTTCCACCAGGGGGTGGTGCCCCTGATGCGGACCGGGGAGGTCTCGATGGTCTATACCGACGACCGGATCCCCCCGGAAATAGAAGGCCTTTTAACGGAAAAGCAAGTTATCATCCATAAGGTCCCGGCGGCCGCGGACTAAGAAAGACGGGGGGTATGGCATAATGGAACGGTACGTAATTGGGATTGACGTGGGGGGAACCAAGATCGCCTGCGGCCTCTTTGACAAGGACAGGCGGCTTATGGCGGAACGCCGGGCCCCCTCGGACCCGGAGCTTCCGCCGGAGGCGTTTTTTGAGGGGCTGGCAGGGGAGATTCAAAATATTCTGGATGAAAACTCGATTACCCAGGGGCAGATCCGGGGGATAGGCCTGGCCATGCCCTCATTCATCCTCTTTGATAAAGGCCATATCATTAAAACCAGCAATTTGGTGAATATCCGGGATTTTCCCGCCCGGGCATACCTTTCCCGGAAATTCGAGGGTATTCCCATTGTCCTGGACAATGACGCCCACGTGGCGGCCCTGGCGGAACACCGGATGGGGGCAGGCCGGGGTTTTAGCGATATGCTCTACTGCCCGGTAAGCACCGGTATATCCTCGGCCATGATCATCGACGGGAAACTCTTCCGGGGCAGTTACGGCTGGTCCGGCGAAAGCGGCCACATGATCGCCACCCCCGGCCAGGGGCTCCTCTGCGGCTGCGGCAACCGGGGCTGTTATATGTCCTGGTGTTCCGGCTCCATGATCGTCAAGCATATCCGGCTTTGGATCGAAGCGGGGGAAAAGACCCTGATGAGTTCCCTGGCGGGGGGAGCGGAAAACATCACCTGCCAACACCTGGAAGAGGCCTGCGATCAGGGCGATGCCCTGGCGGTCCGGGCCTTGAATCAAATGGTTTCCTATATGGGGCTCTGGTTTTTCAACCTCTACGTAACTTTCAACATCAACTGCTTTGTCCTTGGCGGGGGGCTCCTGAACCTGGGAGACAAGCTCCTGGGCCCGGTGCGGCGGATCTTTGACGAGTACAATCACCAGGGGACCAGGTCCCCGGATATGCCGGTATATTTTAAGACCGCGGAACTTGGCGGCCATGTGGGCGTTGTCGGGGCGGCGGAACTGATCTTTGATGAATTTCCCGGTGAATGAGGTAAAGATAATGAGTTATTTTGGTGAATTGACGGACCGGATGCGGAATTTCCGGGATGACCTTCTAAGGGCCAAACCCTTTGTATGTACCGAGCGGGCGCGGATAACTACCGGCGCCTACCGGAACAACATGGATCAGCCCATGGTACTGCGCCGGGCGCTGATGTATAAAAACGTCCTTGAGGGGATGAGCATCTTCATCGAACCCCAGACCCTGCTGGCGGGGAACCACGCTTCCGGCAACCGTTCGGCCCCGGTTTTTCCCGAATACGCCATGGACTGGGTTATGGCCGAGTTGGATGAATTCGATAAGCGGGATGGGGACCGGTTCTATATTACCGAAGAAAACAAGGCCATCCTAAGGGAAATAGCCCCCTTCTGGGAACACAATACCGTAAAGGACCGGGGCCTGGCGGCCATGCCCGCTTCGGCCAGGGTCTTCTACGATCTGGGCATCATCAAGGCCGAGGGAAACATTACCAGCGGGGACGCCCATGTGGCGGTGAATTACCGCCGGATGCTCAGGATGGGGCTTAGGGAATGTAAGGACCGGGCGGAGGAAAAACTCGCCGCCCTGGACCTGACGGATTACCGGAACCTGGCAAAATCCTATTTTTACCGGGCGGTGATACTAACCGTGGAGGCCACCGCCGCCTTTGCCCGGCGCTACGCGGACCTGGCCGCGGGTATGGCCCAGGGCGAAGAGGATCCCCGGCGGCAGGAGGAGCTGCGGGAGATGAGCCGCATCCTCCGCAAGGTCCCCTACGAAGGGGCGGAAACTTTTCATGAGGCGGTCCAATCCCTCTGGCTGGTACACCTTTGCCTCCAGATAGAAAGCAACGGCCACTCCCTTTCCTATGGCCGGATGGACCAGTACCTCTATCCCTATTATGAAAAGGACCTGGCCGCGGGGCGGATCACCCCGGAGGCCGCCTGCGAACTTCTGACCAACCTCTGGCTTAAAACCTTTACCATCAACAAGATCCGCAGTTGGACCCATACCCGGTTTTCCGCCGGGAGCCCCCTGTATCAGAATGTCACCGTGGGGGGCCAGATTCCGGGAACCCCGGACCCGTCCTCCGGCAAGGCTGCCCCGCCCCGGGACGGGGTGAACCCCCTCTCCTATCTGATCCTCAAAAGCGTGGCCCGGACCCGCCTTCCCCAGCCGAACCTGACGGTGCGTTACCATAAGGGGCTGGAGGAGCGCTTTATGCAGGAATGTATCGAGGTGCTGCGCCTGGGCTTTGGGATGCCCGCCTTTAACAACGACGAGATCATCATCCCCTCCTTTATCAACAAGGGGGTCAAGCCGGAGGACGCCTACGATTACAGCGCCATTGGCTGTGTGGAAGTGGCGGTCCCCGGCAAATGGGGTTACCGCTGTACGGGGATGAGTTTTCTCAACTTCCCCAAATCCCTGCTCATCGCCCTGAACGACGGGGTGGATACGGTTTCGGGGAAACGGCTCTGTGAGGGGGCCGGTCATCTGCGGGATATGAGATCCTTCGACCAGGTGATGCGGGCCTGGGATAAGATCATCCGGGAGTTTACCCGCCAGTGCGTGATCATCGACTCCGTGGCGGACACGGTGCTGGAACGGGACACCGCGGACGTACTCTGTTCCGCCCTCTGCGACGACTGCATCGAGCGGGGGCTTAACCTAAAGGAAGGGGGGGCGGTGTACGACTTTATCAGCGACCTCCAGGTGGGGATCGCCAACCTGGCGGATTCCCTGGCGGCTATCAAAAAATGCGTCTTTGAGGATAGGACCGTGAGCCCCGCGGAACTGTGGACCGCCCTGGAGGCCAACTTTACGGGGCCTAAAAATGAGACTATCCGCCGTCTTTTGCTGATGGCTCCCAAATACGGCAACGATGACGATTATGTGGATTCCCTGATCCGGGAGGCATACGATGTCTATATCGATGAAATGAAAAAGTACCACAACACCCGTTACGGCAGGGGGCCCATTGGCGGGGTCTATTACGCCGGCACCTCTTCCATCTCCGCCAACGTTCCCCAGGGGGCGGGCACCACCGCCACCCCGGATGGCCGCAGAGCCGGGGAGCCCCTGGCGGAGGGCTGCTCTCCCTCCCACGGCATGGACCGGAAGGGCCCCACCGCGGTATTCAAGACCGTGTCCAAGCTTCCCACGGAGGAGATCACCGGCGGGGTGTTGCTGAACCAAAAGGTAAACCCCCAAATGCTGGAAAAACCCGAAGACCGGCAAAAGCTCATCAGCCTTATCCGGGCCTTCTTCAACCGCCTTATGGGTTTCCACGTCCAGTTCAATGTGGTCTCCCGGGAAACCCTCAGGGACGCCCAGGTTCATCCCGAGGCGCACCAGGACCTTATCGTCCGGGTAGCGGGGTACAGCGCCTTCTTCAATGTCCTTTCCCGGGAAACCCAGGACGACATTATCGAGCGGACCGAGCAGGTTCTGTAGGGGCAAGAGGGGCGGAGTTCCTACCCAGGGGCTTGTTCCTGTCTTCGCTTATTCGAGGAACGCCATGAAAATAAGATGGAAGAAAAACGGCGTTGATGCGGATATACCGGATTCCACCATAAGTGCCGGGGATCCCCGGTTTGCTGCGGGGGGTCCCGAAACCATCGGAAAGGGGACAGGTTAATTTCCCCCGAAGGCGGCGGCGGCATGTACAACGCCTACACCGACTCTAAGCCACAAATACGGAACAGTATCATCTGGGGGAATTCGAGCAATATTTTGAACCACTCCAGCGCCACACCGACATACTATTACAGCATCCTCCAGGACGGCACGGCGAGATTAAGGGGCAGTGCCATCGATATGGTGGGAACCTATTTCTGCGCCCTTCCCAGGGCGGATGTTTTTTCGGACGCCAGTTTGGCCCGGATCTGTTCCGGCGTGTATCCCTGTTCCATGAGTTCAAGAACCCTGTTCACGCCCTTTTCCATGCCCTCTTCCCGGCCTTCTTCCCTTTGGACCTCGCCGTATTCTACCGTGTTCCATTCGGTCAATAACATATTCACCACCTCCGAAGCATGGACTTCCAAAAACTTCTTCAATATATCGTTCCTAATACAATACTCTATGGCCATCTTCATGGCTTTTTCATCATCGCCGGATTCGGCTTTGTATTCACGCACCTTGGCGATAAAAATACTGTACCACTCAAGCT
>JAISOR010000187.1 GCA_031275535.1 Treponema sp.
GGAAAAAGTACACCCCTAAAGCACAGGTACAGCGCCCGCCAAAACATTGCCCAGGCGTTCCGTATCGGGGGGGGAAGAGGGGGTTCCTCGCATAATTCGGGTAATTTTCCCGCAAACCCCTTCAATATATCATTGTCACCCTTCCCCCTTCACTCTCCACTCCTGCTTGGGGGGCTCGATTTTTTGCGGGTCCTGTATAATAATTATAAGGTGTGGGATAGAATTGTAAGATCGTCGTTGCTTTTATTAATGCTTCTTTACGCCTCCCGGGGACTTGGGGCGCTTGAGGGGGAGGTGATACCCTCCGAAGGGGTCTTAAAAAAGATCACCGGGAGGCCCCAGGCCCTGTTTTCCGAGGTTACCGCGGAAAGGGGGGATGATGATTCCCGGTGGATCAGGATGTATGCCGGGGCCCATGTGTGTACCGAGCTTCCCCTGGAGAAGCTGTACCCCGTAATAAGCGATTATGAAAACTATCCGGCGGTTTTTAAGAGGAACAGGACCGCCCGGGTTTTCGAGGCAGAAGGCGAAGGGGTCTACCAGGACGTAGAGGTTGGGATTATCCTGCCGGGGATCTCGTATACCAGCCGTTACCGGACCCTCATAATAGAAAAAGAGCATACCCCTTCCCGGTTGATCCTGGAATTTACCGGCGTTTCCAGTGATGGTTCGGTAAAGGACGTATCCGCCCAATGGTATTTCGAGACCCTCCTGCTGGACGGCCGGCCCTATACGTATATCAGGTATATCCAGTCAAGCTCGGTGGTCAGGAAAAGTATTTTCCAGAAGACCCTTATGACCATGTTCCTTGATTCTGAAACTACCGCCATGCTTAATCAGCTGCTCAATGCCTCAAAATGATAGGCCAGGGCCCGGAAGCCATTGCGCTTAAGGTCCCCAAGACGGATAAAGGGTTTCTGTTTTTTCCGGTCAAACCGTTCCGCCTCCGAAGAGGGAAGGGCGATAAGGGCGATTCCGCCGGGCCGTAAGAGCCCTGCCAGCGCCTCCCAGTAGGCGTCAAACCTCCGGGGCGCGGGTTCCGGAAAGGCGGCAATAAGGCCGTAGGCCTTATTGCCGCCTTCGCCGCCGGCCGCCGCCCGCAGACTATCCCGGCTGCCGGCCGGATCTACGGCGGGCACAAGCCGGATTAGGGTATCCGGGGCGGCGGCGTTATGCCGGGAAGCCTCCAGGGCAAGGATGTTTCTGCCCGAGAGTACCAGCGGTTGCCGTGCTTCCGGCCCAAGGTACTTTAGAAGCCAAACCGGGAAATGCCCCTGCCCCGGCTCATGGATAAGGATCCCCGGGGGAAGGGCCCGCTTTTTAAGGCCTAAACGATCCGCCAGTTTTACCGCCGTCCGGACGGCCCCGCCGGGGGTATCAAAATCCCCCAGGCCATGGAAGGCGTCGATGTGATAGGAGATACGCTCCAGCGTGTAATCGCCGCTGTTTCGGAGGTAGGCGGGATTTTCCCGGAGGAAGGCCCCCGGAGCTTCCGCCCGCTCCGGGACAATCGGGGGGCTTCCCTCTGAATCGTGGGCTAAATTCCGGCGTTCCCCGGACTGCTCCGGGGCGGGGCCGGGCCCGTACATAAAAAGCTGATGTTCCGTTCCTTCCTCGTGGTAGAGCAGGGGAAGCCCCATCTCCGGGAGCCTTTGGCGGAACATCCCGGCCAGGGGGTTCACCACCACCACCAGGACCCTGCCGCCGGGCCTAAGCAGGGCCGCGGACCGGGGGATAAAATCCCGCAGCACCGGAAGCCCCGCCTTGGCGGGGATGTTGGAGAGGATCAAATCCCAGCGGGATTCCGGCGGCCCCGCGAGCAGCGCTTCGGTATGGGCCTCCAAAACCGCGGGGGAAATGCCGTTACACCGGGCGTTGTATTCCGTAAAGGCCCTGGCCAGCTCGTCCCGGTCCTGGGCGCGGACCCGGAGGCCCCCCAGGCCCTGATCCGCCAGCGCCCCGGCGGCGCATATTCCCAAAACCCCGGTCCCGCACCCCGCGTCCAGGATGGTTCCGGGCAGGGCTATACCCTGCCGGAGGTCCCCGTCCCACAGGCGGGAAAGGGCCTTTAAGAGAAGACGGCTCCCCCTGTCAATATCCGCCGAACTAAAGAGGCCCTGGGAAAGGGCAAACCGGAAATTCCTGCCCCGGAATTTAAAATCCACCCCTTTATTTTCGTAAGACAGGATAAGAGATTGGGCATCGGAAATTGAAGGCATGGAATATCCGGGGTCAGGCTTCTTCATCCCGCACTTCCCCTTTCGGCAGGCCCGGGCCCGCCAAAAACCACCGGGCCCGGCCGGGCTTAACTGTTTACCCGCTCCACATATTCATTGGTTTCGGTGTTGACCAGGATCTTTTCCCCCTGTTTGATAAAGAGGGGTACCCGGACGGTGAGCCCCGTTTCGGTGACCACCGGCTTGGTTGCCCCGGACACGGTATCTCCCTTTACGTAGTTTTCGCTTTCCGCCACGGTAAAAACCACCTTATAGGGTATCTTAATGTCGATAACCTTCGCCTCCCAAACGGTAAGCTCGTAGACATCCCCTTCCTTGAGGTAGTATTTTTTATCCTCCATATCGGCAATGGGTACTTCGTACTGATCGTAGGTCTCGTTATCCATAAAATGGTAGTGGTCCTGATCCGCATATTGGTATTGGCAGTTGTGGACATCCACCTGGGCATCTTCAACTTCCTGTTGGGTAGGGATAGTCAGACTGAGGACAGAACCATCCCTGATACTTTTCATCTTTATCCGGGCAATGGCCGTTCCCTTTCCGGGGTTGTGGAATTCCCGTTCAATTACCAGATAGGGCTGGCCCTTCTGGAGTAAACAACTTCCCTTAACAATATCTCCGCCTCGTATCATAGTTCCTCGCTTGTACTGGTTACTCCTTTTATTATAGTTATTATTTCAGCTTCGTCTAGGAACCTATCAGCCCCGCCAATAATTCCACATTTGAACGAAAAAATGGCCTGGGCAGAACATCTGAAAGCGGCCACGCTTGCCCCTACGGGGCTTCGGTCAAGTGTCCGCTCTCAGATAACCCGCCCAGGCCGTCCTATCTTTCTCCAATCGTGGAATTATTGCTTTTTATGAGGGGAGTTTACGGTAAAAAACGATGAAACAACGTTTTAAAGCATAGTACAAAAGGGAAACCAACCGGTTGTTTCATCGTTTTTCAGATTGGAGGACCTGCTTTTCAAGAAATTACTTCGAATTCGGTGGTACTCGTTTTCAAATGTTAAATTGCTGCAGCCCCGCCAGTTCATCCACCAGGTTGCTGAAGATCTTACAGGCCGCGGCCACCGGTGCGGGGGAAGACATATCAACCCCCGCAAGTTTGAGGGATTCTATGGGGAACCGGGAGCCCCCGGACTTTAGGAAGGCAAAATAATCCTCCCGTTCCCCGGCTCCCCCGGAAAGGACCCGTTCCGCCAGGGCCAGGGAAGCGGAAATCCCGGTGGCGTACTTATATACGTAAAAGGCCCGGTAAAAATGGGGTATCCGCAATCCTTCAAGATCGCTGGTTTCCTCAAAGACCACTTCGGGGCCAAAGTATTTAACCAGGAGCTTCCGGTACTCCTCCCGCAGGACATCCACCGTTAAGGGCTCGCCCCCTTCTTCCAGTTCATGGGTCCGTTTTTCAAATTCCGCAAACATGGTCTGCCGGTAGAGGGTGGCCAGGAGATCGTCCACCCGTTTGTTGATAATGTATACCTTTAGATCTTTGGCCTCCGCCCGGTCTTTTAAATAACGGAAGAGGAGTTCCTCGTTAAAGGTGCTGGCGACCTCGGCCTCGAAAATGGTGTAGCCATAATGCATAAAGGGATTGGATCTTGCGGAATACCAGGAGTGCATGGAATGTCCCCCCTCATGGGCCAGGGTAAAGACATCCCGCAGGGCGTCTTCCTTATAGTTCATCAGGATATAGGGTTCGCCCGCATAACTCCCCGCGGAAAAGGCGCCGGAACGTTTTCCCTTGTTTTCATACCGGTCCGCCCAGCGGCCCAGCAGACCGGACCGGAGGGTCTGTACGTATTCATCCCCCAGGGGCGCCAGCGCGGCGGAGACCAGGTCAACCGCCTCGTTCCAGGGGGTTTCCTTAACCGCCTTGGGAACTATGGGCACATAGACATCGTAATGCCGCAGTTCCGCCAGGCCCAGGGTCCGCCTCCGCAGGCCATAATACCGGTGGAGGGGGGCCAGATTATCGCTTACCGTAGCGATCAGGTTATCATACACCTCTTCGGAGACATTATCGGGAAAAAGCTTTGCCGCCCGGGCGGAGGGGAAACCCCGGATTCTGGCCTTGATCACGTCCTGCTTAACCTGGCCGCCGTATAGGGCCGCCAGGGTGGTCTTGTGGGATTCAAAGTGGTGATAAAAGGTCTCGTAGGCCCGCCGCCGGAGGTCCCGGTCCGGATTTTCCATAAATACCGCCCAGGTGGATTGGGAGAGGGGCCGCTTTCCCCCAGGGGTGTCCAGGACGCCAAAATCCAGGTCCACATTGGTAAGCACCGAAAAGACCTCCCCGGCGAGGTTTTCTCCCTCCGCATGGAGGGCCAGGATCCGCTCTTCCCGGTCGCTGAGGATGTGGGGCTTGTAGCGGAGCAGCTTTTTAAGGTAAATCCGGTATTCCTCCAGCCGGGGATGCCGCAGGAATTCCGCCATGGCCGTATCCGGAATGGCCCCTATCTCCGGGTCCACCCATGCGGCGGCGGCCTGGGCCTTTGCCTGGGCCATGATAAAGCGGCCGGCCATAGCCCGGGCGGCGCTGTCCCCCTCATCCTCGGTCTGCCTCAGATCGCTGTAATAGGCAAGCCGTTCCTCCAAAAGCCCCAGATCCCGGTAAAAGTCAAGAAAATCCGCCAGGGCTTCGGCGGATTTTCCCAGGGTGCCTTTCCGGGGCAGGATCTTCTCCGTTAGTTGTTCGTATTTTAAAAGACCCTCATCCCAGGCTTTGTCGTTGGGGTAGAGTTTGGAAAGATCCCAGGTATTTTCAACGGCCACTTCCTGCCGGGTGGGAATTGTTACAGTTTTATTGACGGATGCCATACGGATAACTCCTTCTTCGTATAATTCGAGGCAATTTTAATTTGAAATTAACTCATTCTACAGACTTTTCAAATTTTGTCCCACAAACCCGCACCAGGAACTATCTTGAAGGTCATGACCGGCAGCCGGCTTTTCCCCCGGGGCTTATTCTTCTTCACAGGCGGAAAAATCACAACGGCAATAAATGGCGGTACATCCCGGCAGGGGCAACACGGGCGCTTCATTGATGGGGAAAACCCGTTGATGGGTTTGAACTACCTGACAATCGAGATCTCCCCCCATATTGTCGATCTTTACTTTGGTGACTCCCCGGGCCCGCAGCTCGATCAATTTGTATTTCCTGCTGACGGCAAAATAATTCATATAATAAATAATGGGGATAATTTGGTTGGGCTGCTCCTCGGACAGCCCCTTTTCGGTCATACATTCCACCATTTCCCGGGAAACCCTATACTCCAGGGGAAAAGACAGGGCCTGCTTTTCCTCATCCGAGAGGCAATCGTTGTACGAAAAAGGATCGTTGTTATAGCCGCCGACCTTGGGGATTATCTTTTCCATATGGGACAATTTTTCCGGTTTAAAATAGCCGGATTTCTCAATATCCCGCATCATCCCCGCCAGGGTCTCCTTTCTGATTATTTCATTCCGTTCCCTGGGATTTAGCACCACGTATGAGGCGGCGCTTACTAATGATTTAATATCCGCGGTGCCCTGTTTGGCGGCCAGAACTTCCCGAACTTTTTTAGCTAATGCCAAGAGATCGGCTGCCATAGATTATCCTCCTGTTGGTATAGACCTTCCCGGATTCTGAACCTTTTCATTGTAACATGGATTTTTTATTAAGTGAAGTGATTCTCAGGGCGTCTGTCCGGAACCAATGAAAATGCCGTTATTTGCGTCCCATCAAGATGCCGGCGGCCTAGATTGTATAATCATTATACAGGTGGCAGGCCACATAATGGCCCTGTTCAACCAGTTGAAGTTCCCCCGGTTCCTGGGTCTTGCAGACCGCCTTGCAGTATGGACACCGGTCATTAAAGGGACAGCCTGAGGGGGGATGCAGAATGGAGGGAATTTCTCCCTGAATGACGTACTCTTCAAAGTTGTTGAATTCCGTTATGACGCTGGCGTTTAGCAAAGCCCTGGTATACGGATGCATGCTGTGTTCAAATATGACTTCGGAAGGGGCTATTTCGACTATTTTGCCAAAATAAAGAACCGCAATGGTATGGCTCATATAGCGGACGCTGGCGATATCATGGGAAATATAAAGATAGCTGATGCCTTTTTCTTTTTGCAGGTCATAAAAGAGGTTTAGTATCTGCCCCCTGACCGATACATCCAGGGAAGAGACTGGTTCATCCAGCACCAGGATTTCCGGTTCCAGGGCTAAGGCCCTGGCAATGGCAATACGCTGTAACTGGCCCCCCGAAAATTCGTGGGGAAAACGCCGCCTGAACTGACGGTCAAGTCCCACCAGTTCCAAAAGTCCATCTACCCTGGCCAACTGCTCTTTTTTGCTCAATTTTGCATTGATGATCAGGGGCTCGGCCAAAATATCCTCTACCCGCATGTGGGGATCAAAGGAACTGTAAGGGTCCTGGAATACGGCCTGAACTTTTCTCCGGTATAGGGCGCGTTCTCTGCGGGTAAAACGGTTTATATCATGGCCTTGAAAGGTGATATACCCAGCGCTCGGTTTTTCAAGCAGTAAGATCAGCCTGGTGGTAGTGGTTTTTCCCGACCCCGATTCTCCTACGAGGCTTACCGTTTGTCCATTGTAGAGGGTAAAATTTACGTCCGACAGGCTGCGGGCCCATAGTTTTTTGCCGAACAGGCCCGTCCTGACGGGGTAGTGCATTTTTACCCGGTGTACTTCTATCAGTTCTTTCATTCCGCAGCCCTCCAACATTCCACATAATGCTCCCCTCCCTTTCCGGTCTGCTGGGGCGCTTCCTGTCTGCACTGTTTGGTACAATAGGAGCAGCGATCCGCAAAGCGGCAGCTTGCCGTAGGGTTAAGCAGAAAAGGCGGCTGGCCGTTTATCGAATATATACGGTCCGTCTTTTTTGCCAGCGGGTTGGAGGCCCTTAAGAGCGCTTCGGTATAAGGGTGTTTTGGATTTTCCATCAGCGTTTTTAGGGGCGCCATTTCGACAATCCGTCCCGCATACATAACCGCCACCTTGCTGCACATCAGGGCAATCACCCGGATATCGTGGGAGATAAGGAGAATGGCCGTGCCTTTTTCTCTTTGGATTTTCCGCAGGAGCTGGAGGTATTGGAGCTGTACGGTTGCGTCAAGGGCGGTGGTTGGTTCGTCGGCAATGATCAGCCGGGGGCTGCTCGCTATGGCAACGCCTCCGGCGGCACGTTGGAGCATACCCCCGCTCATCTGAAAGGGATATTCCCCCCTGCGTTCCGGCGGGATCCCCAGGAATTGGAAGAGTTCTTTTACCCGCATCCTTTCCTGTTTCCGCCCCAGGTGCAGATGGTAGTGAATGCTTTCTTCCACCTGATTGCCCACCGAAAAAAGAGGATTAAGCGCACTCATGGGATTTTGCAGGATGATGGCGATCTTTTTTCCCCGGTATTCGCTGAGTTTCCCCGGAGCAAGCCGCAGAATGTCTTCTCCCTGCAGCAGCACCTGTCCCCCGCCGTTATGGGCTCCAAGCTCCCGGTGATATGCCATGATCGACATGGCGGTCATGCTTTTTCCGCAGCCCGATTCCCCAATGATGCCGAAACATTCACTTTCATCTACGTCAAAGCTGATGCCGTCTACGGCGATTACCCTGCCCTGGGGATGATCAAACCAGGTAACCAGGTCTTTGACTTCCAATAGGGCCATAACTCAGCGTCCTCCCCTGGGATCAAGCCGGTGTTTGACCCATTCCCCGAAGAGGTTAAAGGCGATTACGGTGATAACAATGGCCAGGGCCGGGAAGACCGAACTCCACCAGGCAAGCTGGAAGGTGTTTTTTCCGTCGGTTACCATGCCGCCCCAGGTTGGGTTAGGGGGCTGGACGCTGAGGCCAAGAAAACTCAAGCCCGCTTCCATGAGTATGCTTGATCCTATTACCTGCACTAAAAGCACAATCAGGGTATTCATCTGATTGGGAAGAAGATGGCGGAAGATAATACGCAGATTGGAAGCCCCCATAACCCGGGCCTGAACGATAAAGTTTTTTCCTTTTAAGCTGAGGGTCTGGCCGCGGATGATTTTAGTAAACCGGGGCCAAAGGGAGAAGGCTATGGCCAATACCACCGATGCAAAGCCCGATCCGACGGTAATAACCAAAAGCAGGGCCAGCAGAATTCCCGGTATCGACATCATGGCGTCTCCCAGGCGCATGATGATTTTATCCGCCGTGTTTCCAAAAAAACCCGCCGCCAGCCCTAAAAGGGTTCCTACAAAACCGCCCATAAATATGGCCGCAAAGGAGATCGCCAGGGAAACCCGGCCCCCCAGGATGATGCGGCTTAATACATCCCGCCCAAGGTAGTCTGTCCCCAGCAGATAGGTAAGGCTGCCGCCGGGTATAAAAAAGGGGGGCCTGTATTTAATTGACAGGACGGCCAATTTTGGATCATGGGGGCTAAGGCGGTATCCTATGATTCCATTAAAAATAAAAAGCAAAATGATCAGGATTGAAAAGACCGGGACCCTTTCCCTGTTTCGGCGTGAAGTTTTTTGTTCCATGGGCGGGTCCTTCATTGATGCCGCCTGATCCGGGGATCAACCAGGGCATACACAATATCGGCCAGCAGATTGACCCCCACCACGATCAGGGTCAAGATCAGCACGATTCCCTGGACGGTTGCATAGTCCCGGTTGATGATCGATTGGTATGTTAAAAGCCCGATTCCGGGCCAGGCAAACATGGACTCCACAATAACCGTGCCGGTTAATTGATTGGCTATCATCATGGAACTCATGCCGATAACCGGTATAAGGGCGTTTTTAAGCCCATGCTTCAGCATGACCACCCTTTCGCGCAGTCCCTTGAGGCGGGCCAGTTTGATATAATCTTCTCCCTGGGTTTCGATGAGGCTGTTGCGCAGCATCAATGCCATGCCGTTGGACATGAGAAACCCCATAAGAAGCCCCGGAAGTATATAGCTCTTTAGGCCCCCGCCCATGCCGGCTATGGGGAGCCACCTGAGTTTTACCCCAAAGAGGGCCATTGCCAGCATGATGATAAAAAAATTGGGAATTGACTGGAATATGGCAAAAGAAAAAAGGTATACCCGGTTTAAGACGGTCTTGCGGAGGCTTGCGGAGAGTATGCCCCGGCAAAAGGCAAAGAGGAGTGTGCAAACAATGGTAAACAGGGCCAGGCGTATGGTGTTGGGAAGCCGCGTGGCCACAGAACGAATTACCGGTTGATTGGTTGCGTAGGAAATCCCCAGGTTGCCCCGGGCCGCTTCTTTGATAAAATACAAGAGCTGGACGGGGAGCGGCTTGTCCAGCCCCAGGCCCCTGATATATGCCTCGTACTGATCAGCCGTGGCGTCCAGGGGGACATAAATATCCTCGGGGCTTCCGGTTGATCTGGTGGCGATAAACACCACCACCAGAACCAGCAACACCGTAATCGCCGCCTGTATAAGTTTGTCAAATAGATACTTTACCATAGGCTTTTATCAAACCCTTTACCGGTTTCATTGGGGCCCGGCGCTTCTTATTGTTTTATAGTAGGCAGCGCTAAAGCCTCCCAGGTTATCCTCCCACTCATCCGCAAGCCAGGTTCCCACCTTGCCGGATACGCCCCAGAGAGAATCAACATAGGCAATGCCGAAGATGTATTTTAATTCGTCGTCAACTTTCCGCAAAACCCGGTTGTCAATTTCGTTGCGTTTGTTTATATCAAAGGATGAGAGGGCTTCGTCAAACCATGCGTCAATTTCGGGGAAATTTCTGATTACCGAGATGCGTCCGTTTGTTCTGTACCATATTTCCTGGGAACTAATGCCGTCGAGAACACCCACCGGGGATGACCACAGGCATACGGCCCCATAGGCCTCGTCGCTGAGGTCCGGGCTGCCCCGGGCAAAGGTCATCAGAATTGTTTCATCCGTGGGGTGGATTTCTACCTGTAAGCCGACAGCCTCCCAGTAACTGGCGATAAGTTCCGCCAGTTTACTGCGCCAATCCCCCGCAAAGGTATAGAAGCGTATAACAGGCTGCCTGAATTTATCCGGATAGCCCGCCCGGGCCAGGAGTTCTTTGGCCCTTTGGGGGTCATATTCCGTGGCGGTCCAGGAGGGATCCCAGTTTTCGCCGGTGGGTGAAACCTTCCAGTATTTCTCCGGTATTGCATAGCCGTCAAAAAAATCATCCACAATCTCTTTGCGGTTTATGGCGTAGTCCAGGGCCTGCCGGACCAGAAGGTTCTGGGAGGCTTCGCCCCTGTCCTCCCAGGCGCCCTGTACATATACCGTGGTCATGGTTGTTTTTTCCAGATTCTTGATGCTCAAGCCCGGGGTTCCCCGGATTTCGGGAATATTGTCGGTGCTGATCTGGACTATATCCGCTTCCCCGGCTTTGAGCATGGCCAATTGGGTGCTTGCATCGGGGATGTTTTTAACGATCATCGTTTTGTATTCCGGGCTTTCCCCCCAATAATCGGGCGCCGCTTCCAGGCTTACCGCCACATCCTGATCTATGTCCGCCACCCGGTAGGGGCCGGTTCCGATAGGATGGGTACTGAAATAATCATCGCCCTTTTCTTCGACATAATTTTTAGGCAGTATACTTACCGACCCAATGGCGTATAAAACAAAAGGATAGGGCCTCTTTGTATGTACCGAAACCGTATATTCATCCAACTGTTCCACCCGGTCTATAAAGGTTTGGATCACAACGCCGTTGATCGACCCGGGCTTGGAGTATTTTTCAAAGGAGAATACCACATCCGCGGCGGTCAGGGGTGAGCCGTCGTGGAAAACGACCCCCGGGCGGATCTTTAGGGTAACGGTCCGGTAATCTTCCGATATGACATAAGATTCCGCCAAAGCAGGCTGATACTGGCCGTTCTCATTTGTTTCAACCAGGGATTCATACACCGCCGAGAGGACATATTTGCTTAAAATAACCATTGCCGTTGAGGGGTCGAAGTTTTTTGTATCGAATCCGGTAATCGCGACTACCAGCGGCGCCGGAGCGGCGTTCTGGTCCGCCTGTTTTTCAGAGCAGCCGGAAAAAGCCATCCCCATAAGGGCAAAAATAAGGTACCGAAAAAATGCTTTCTTTGTCATGGTAAAATCCTCCGGGCTTCCGGATTTTTCTTTCCGGGCCCTTGCATAATGTTCACGCCACTGCGTGTTCCCGGAACTGTTCCTGAGCTTCCCGGAGGAAACTCCGGTCAAGCCATTCCTCTAAATCAAAATCCTTTTCGATAAAGTGGTTCTTTAGGAGGAATTCTTTTTGCGAAGCCAGAAGATCCACCAGGGGGGGATCAAAACCCGGCGCATAGTATTTATACGCATCAGGGGCCCGGGTCTTACGCAGCTGTTCGCGGGTGGCGCCGTGCTGGCCCGCGGCTCCAAACTCAAGGCTTTCTTCCTGGTGTTCCTTTGCCCACTCCGCCGCTTTAAGCAATTCCTCCAGGTAAATAAGCACCAGATCGCGGTTTTCGGCGGCGAAGTCCTCGTGGACCGTAATGATGGAAGGGTATATATTGTTAACGTTGGATAGCGGGGTCTTTGAAATATCAATGATTACCCTGGCAAGTCCCCGCTCTTCGATCTGGGCGACCAGGGAGCGGTGGGAAAAAAAAGCGTCCACTTCGCCGGATTGAAGGGCCCTGATCTCCTCGGTATGGGGAGGCAGAAAGGCTGGGTCCGAATTTTCCGTGCCCCCTTTGGCAGGGATATGCCGGGGAACCGCCACATCCACAAAGGTAACTTCTTCCTTCCCGATTTTGTAAGCATCCAACACGGTCTGATAGCCCCGGGTTACCATGGCCCGCATGGGATCTACCACGCTGTTAAGGGCCAGCGGAACTGCCAGGCGTTTGCCCCGCAGATCTTCGGGGGATTGGATGGGAGAATCGGGGGCGGTTAGGATCGCATGGGACTGCTTTATAGCGGTAATGCCGATTACCCTGGTACGGGTACCCCGTGAATGGCTCCAGATAGGCGGAACATTGCCCCCGTCCCGAAAAGCCAGGGGCGCCTCCTGGGTAAGGTGCTTGACCAGTTCCGGGGAGGGGAGACTCTGGAGAAGAACAATCCGGGCGCCGGCCTTGTTATAGGCCTTTTCAAGCAACCCCTTCCTGAGCAATACCTCCGTTCCGCTTCCCACCGGGCATCTGGTAAAAATGACCGTCCGTTTGTCAAAAATATCATTGTTCATTTTTTCCTCCTTATAAATGATTTCTCTATTTAATGGTGATCCTCTCCATCGTCTTTTCTCCGAACTCGGAGAGATCCTGCCCGATGCCGGGCAGATCGGGGATGGGGAGGTACCCGTCTTTTGCCTCATACCGGTAAAGCCCATACCGGGCATTTTCCTCGTTTTTAAGGTGTACATGATCCTCATGGATAACAAAATTGGGAATTGCGGCCTCCAGTTGAACCGATGCCGCATGGTTAAAGGGCCCCCCGCAGACATGGGGCGCCACAAGGGCGTGGAAGGTCTGGGCCAGATCGGCGATCTTTTTCATTTCCGTTATTCCCCCGGTATTGCAGATGTCGGGCTGGAGAATCCTAAGGGACCCGTTTTGAAGAAAGGGCAGGAAGGCCCAACGGGTACACATGCGCTCCCCCGAAGCCAGGGGAAATCCGGCCCTGTCGGCCACCTGTTTCATGGCATCGGCGCTGGTAGGTTCGATGGGCTCCTCAAAGAAGAGGATATTGTATCCCTCCACCGCCCGGGCTATCTGAATGGCGCCTTCGACGCCGGTGATGGCGTTATTTTCAAGGATAATGCCTCCCCCTTCGCCCAGAGCCTCCCGTACCGCCGCCACACGTTCGCGGACGCGCCTCAAGAGGCCGGGGGAAACAAATTTGTTGATCTCCTCATTGAATGAGAACAGGGCGCCGCTTTCCCGCAGGAAATTGGCCTTAATAATATCGTAACCGCCGGACAGGGCCGCCTTTGCCGCCGTATAATAATCATCCGGCGTCAAGAGGGGATTGTTGAGTTCAGGATAGCCAAATTCAATATGACTAAGGTAGACCCGTATCTTTTCCCGGAATTTTCCCCCAAGCAGCTTATATACCGGCTGCCCCAGGGCCTTGCCCTTAATATCCCACAGGGCAATATCCAGGGCGCTGATAGCGGAGACACTGATAGGCCCTCCCAGGGTATTCCAGTGCCCGTGCAGCCTGGCCCAGATGCTTTCCGTATTAAACGGATCCTCGCCTATGATGACCTTTGCGTAATCCTGCAAAAGGCTATGGGCGGTGGCGACTCCCAGGCCGTAGACAATAGCTTCGCCGTAACCATACAGCCCTTCGCCGGTAATTACCTTAGCCAAAAGGATGCGATGCTTTCCCGGATAAAAA
>JAISOR010000247.1 GCA_031275535.1 Treponema sp.
CCGGAGGTTCCCGGGCTCCGGGGCGGGCTCCACAGGTTAGTGAGCCGGGGAAATTCCCGCTCCCCCGCGGTTTAGCCGGCCAGGGCTCAATCCGCGGCGCCCTATTGCATAAAGGAACATTTATGAGTATATTAAATGTTACCGACCGGTCGGTAACACAATGTGACTAAGCTTGCCCTGAAACCACGGTTTTAGGGCAAGCCGGCTGTGTGGAGGCCAAATTTTCCGGCGGCGGGTGGTTATGGCGCGGCTAACGAAAACGGACATCATAAACACCGCCTTTAAGACCTGGGGGCGGAAGTTTTACCAGCAAACCAGCCTCTCCCTGCTGGCCCGGGATTTGGGGGTTACGAAAGCGGCCTTGTACCGGCATTTCAAAGGCAAACAAGCCCTGCTGGACGCCATGTACCAGTCTTTTTTCGATCGGTATGCGGCGTTTATTAAACCCGGTTACACCAAAGCCATTGAAACCACGGATTTAATAGAAGGCCAGTTTATCATGATGCGGGCCATCGTGGAGTATTACGCCCGCAACATAGATATTTCTATCTTCTCGTTTTTTATGGTCTACGGTACACGGGAGCCGGAGTGGCTGCTGGCTGAATTGGCCCGCCGGGGTGTGGATATGCGGAAAATACGCCCCCCGGACAAGGATGCCGAAACCTATCCGCCCATATTCCAGCTGATCCTGGTAAGCCTGGCCTTTTGGGTGGCCAGTTTCCACCGATACAGCCATGCCCCGGAGGAGGCCCCGACGGATGAGCAGGTCTCCGGGCTTATCCGGTGGATCGAGGAGAAGATCGCCGGGGGATTGGGACTGCGCCGGGATATGGTGGACCGCATCAATTTTGAGGAACTTGAACGGGCCCTGCCCCACGGCTTGTTGGATACGCTGGAAGACGAGGGGCTGCTCAAGGCGGTGGCGGGAGCGGTGGCCGAGGCGGGGCCCTGGAACGCCTCGATGGATATGGTGGCCCGCCGCTCGGGCTTATCCAAAAGCGGCCTCTACGCCCACTTTAAAAACAAGCAGGATATGCTCAGGCAGCTTTTCCTCACCGAATTTGAGCGGATTCTCGCCTATGCCGGGGCGGCGATCCGGGTGTCGGCCGTCCCCGAGGAGCAGTTTTACCTGGCCGTTGCCGGGGTGGCGGACTACCTCCGTTCCCGGCCGGAGATCCTTACCGCCATGGGCTGGCTCAAGACCCGGCGGATCGATCTGGGACAGCCGGCTCCCTCCCAAATCTACCGGATCTTTTCGGACATCAGGATCAACGGCAACGAGGTCCTGGAGGGCCTCTCCGAATCCTTAAAGGAACAGACCGCCCAATGGATCCTGTTCCTCACCGCGAGCGTCCTCATGCGCCGCCCCCCGGGCATGGCGGTTTCAGAAATTCCGAACAAAAGCCTGCGAATTTTATATAAATTCATCGCCTTGGGAATAAATGGGTATAAATCATGTTACCAATAGGTTATATTTTTTTATATAGAAGCTGTTCCAAAACTTCAGTTTTGGAACAGCTTCTTACCCCTGGAGAAAATTGCATAAGCCGCAAGTGCTTACTTTATAAGAAATGGGCAATTTTCTCCCCAAGCCAGTTCCAAAACCAACCGGGTTTTGGAACTGGCCCTATAGTAAAAGACGGCAAGAAGCCGTAAAAGGCCGCGCCTGGTGCGGGCCTATAACATTGATTGACCAGGAGGACCGCGGGATGGTTTGGTTCCGCGTTCCCCGGCGGGTTCGGTGGTTAAACACGTCCCTATGGTCAATAGAAGGAGTTTTCCATGATCTCACTTTTTCACGGCGCCCGATGGCGGAAATCAACAGCCTGCCCCCGGGACACAAAAATGCCCTTCCGTGAAGGGTTATGTCCCTGGGGGGGCCATAACAGCGGGTTCGGTCCGCCGGTCCTGGTATGCCTCTTCCTGATTTTTTCGGGGCCCGCCTTTGGCCAGGACCAGGGGGCTTCCGGGGTCCGGGTGATTTCCCCGGACGAGGCGGTGGAACTGGCCGTCAAAAACAACCTGGGGCTGGAATCCGTCCGGGTCGGCACGGGGACGAAAAAGCGGGCGTCGGATCTGTCCTGGAACCAGTTCATCCCCAGCGTTACCCTGGGGGGAAGTTTAAGCCGGGACAACAAGGCTTCTACCACGACGGTTTCGGTCATGCCGCCCATAGTGGTGGAAAATCCCCTGTGGCATATCGGGGGATCCGTCCAGGCGTCCCTGACCCTCAACGCCGCCATGTTCGAGGCCCTGCGGACCCTCCGGCTGACCTACGAGGGGGGGCTTATCAGTTATGAAAAGGCCCGGGCCCAGCTTGAGCGGGACGTGCGGAAAGCCTACTACCAGATCCTCCTGGGCCAGGAAAACCTCGCCCTGCTCCGGCAGAGCTATGCCGCCGCCGAGCGGCAGGTGGCCATGGCCCAGGCCAATTACCGGGCGGGGCTGGCGCCGGAACTGACCGTGCTCCAGGCCCGGGTGTCCATGGAGAACCTGAAACCCACCATAGACCAGACGGAACACGGCATTAACCTGAACATGGCCTCCCTGGCCAATTACCTGGGGCTTCCCCTGGACATGCGCTTTGAGCTTGTCCCGGTGGGGGAGGAGACGGTTTTTATCCCCCTGGATACGGCGGAACTCATCTCCCGGGCCGCTTCGGGAAAGCCGGACATTCTGGAACTGAAGCACCAGATACTGGCCCTGGAAAGCAGCCGGCGGGCCCGGATCTTTTCCCTGACCCCCTCGTTGACGGTGGGCTGGAATTCGAACCAGGTGTTTATCCGGGACCCCTGGAAGGATAGCTGGGGAAACAAGGACTCCTGGCAGCAGTCCGGGGCCCTCACCCTCAGCCTGGGCTTGCAGCTCCACAGCCTCATCCCCTTCAGCCCGAATTTTCAGGCGGTAAAGGATCTGGACGACAATATCCGTACCGCCCATATCGGCCTTGCCCAGGCGATCCGGGGGACGGAGCTGGAGATTTACAGCGCCGTGATGTCCCTGGAACAGGCCCGAAGTACCGTGGAAGCCATGACCCTGACCGTGGAACTGGCGGAGCGGACCTACCGCCTGACCGAAGAAGCCTACCGGGCGGGCCTCCGGGAGGTGCTGGAAGTGCAAAGCGCCGAACTGGAACTACGCAAGGCCCGAATCGGGGTGTTGGAACAAAATTTTAATTATCTCAAGGGGCTTATCGACCTTGAATACGCCATCGGGGTTCCCTTCGGGACCCTTTCCGGGAGTCAGCTATGAAAAACATGCATATACCGGGGCTTTCCCAAAACTTCAGTTTTGGGGAAAGCATCCTTGGATTTATGGGAAAAAAGGGGCTTCGGACCGTTTTTTCAAAGGCCTTTCCCAAAACCAACCGGGTTTTGGGAAAGGCTCTGCCGGCGGCCGCTGTGGGGGCGGCGCTCATCATCGCGTCCGCGGGCTTTGCCGGATGCGACCGCTTCGGGGGGGGGAGCCCCGCCGCGCCGGGAGCCCCCGGGGCGGCGGCGGAGGTCCAGGTCTTCGCGGTGAACACCACCACCGCGGTCCAGGGACAGATCCAGGACTACCTGGCCCTCTCCGGGGATATCGTGGCAGGTTCCACGGTGGACGCCTATTCCGACGTGGCCGGCAAGGTTACCCAGATCTATGTGGCCGTGGGAGACCAGGTCCGCCGGGGGGACCCCATCGCCGCGGTGGACCCCTCCAAGCCGGGGATGACCTATGTTCCCGGCATAACCCGGGCGCCCATAGGGGGGACCATCGTGTCCCTGCCCGCCCAGATGGGGATGACCATCAGCCAGACCGTACCCGTGGCCCGGCTTACCGGGGGCAGCGCCCTGGAGATCCGGCTCTATGTGGCGGAGCGGTTTATCTCCAAGATGGCCCTGTCCCTGCCCTGCGAAATCAGCCTGGACGCCTTTCCCGGAGAGACCTTCCGGGGGAGCGTCCACGAGATAAGCCCCGTGGTGGATCCCGCGTCCCGGACCATGGAGGTCAAGGTGAACGTGGAGAATCCCGGGTCCCGGCTCAAGGCGGGGATGTTCGCCAAGGTGCGGATTATCACCGAGCGGAAGGACAACATCGTGAAGATCCCCGCGGGGGCCCTGATCCAGCGGTTCGGGGAGGACTATGTCTTTACCGTCGAAACAGACCCCGCGGATCCGGCCTTTCAGGTGGCCCGCCGGAAAACGGTGGTTCCCGGCATCCTCATAGACGGGGTTCTGGAGATACAGCAGGGGCTTCTGCCGAACGAAGAGGTGGTTATCCGGGGCCAGACCCTTTTAGAAGACGGTTCCCGGATCAACGTGGTTGACCGGGCGGCGCCCCTGAGCGCCTATTAAGGAGATCGAAAGCCATGAGTTTTGCAAAAACCGCGGTTTCGCGGCCCACGACTATATTTATCATTTTCCTGCTCCTCATCGGGCTGGGGATCTTCGCCATGGTGAACCTTCCCATCGATCTGATGCCGGAAATCAACCCTCCCTACCTGGTGGTATTTACCAGCTATACCGGAGCGGGTCCCGAGGAGGTGGAACGATCCGTCACCCGGACCCTGGAGGCGGCCCTGTCCAGTGTTTCCAACCTGGTGGAGGTGAACTCCACCTCATCCAAGGGCTCCAGCATGGTGATGATGGAGTTCAACTACGGGACTGACCTGGCGGACGCATCCAACTCCGTCCGGGACGCCCTGGAGCGGATCCGGAACTACATGCCCACCGGGGCGGATACCCCCACGATCTTCCGGTTTGATCCCTCCATGATCCCCATTATGGGCCTCATGGTGACGGGGAACCGTTCCCCGGAGGAGCTGCGGGAACTGGCGGAGGACACCATCGTGCCCCGGATAGAGCAGACCCCGGGGGTGGCCACCGCCAGCGTCAACGGGGGGCGGGAGAAGATCATCCGGGTGGAGATCCCCCAGTCCCGGCTTGAAGCCTACGGCCTCACCGTAACCCAGATACAGCAGATGCTGGCGGCCCAGAACATGCAGGTTGCCGCGGGAACCATCACCGAGGGGGGGCTTTCCTACCTGCTGACCACCATGGGGGAATATTCCTCCCTGGAGCAGATCCGGAACACGGTGATATCCTACAAGGGCGGGGGGGCGTCCGCCGGCGGCCAGGTGGAACTGCCCCGGAGCGTGTACCTCCGGGACATTGCCGATGTGTTTGAAGGCTACCGGGATGAGACCAGCGCCGTTTTTGTCAACGGGACCCCCGCGGTGATGATGTCGGTCCAGAAGCAGAGCGGTAAGAATTCCGTGCAGACCGCCCGGGAACTGCGGACCCGGCTGGAGCGGATGACCCGGGAACTCCCCCAGGACATCAAAATTACCGAACTCTACAATACGACCGATCAGATAGAAAATTCCCTGAACCAGGTTACCTCCACCGCCCTTTCGGGGGCCATCCTGGCGGTGCTTATCCTCTTCATCTTCCTCAGGTCCATAAAGCCGACCCTGATCATCGGCATCAGTATCCCGGTGTCCATTGTCATCACCATGATGATGATGTACTTCGGGGGGCTTACCCTGAACCTGATGACCATGGCGGGGCTGATCCTGGGCATCGGGATGCTGGTGGATAATTCCATCGTCATCCTGGAAAATATTTACCACTACCGGGAAAAGGGGGCCAAGCTGAACACCGCGGCGGTGCTGGGCACCCAGGAGATGATCGTGGCGATCATCGCGTCCACCCTGACCACCATCTGCGTGTTCGCCCCCCTGGTGGCTTTTCAGGGGATGCTGGAAATGGCCGGGGAGATGTTCGCGGGTCTGGCCTTTACGGTGGTCATATCCCTGGCCATTTCCCTCCTGACGGCAATCGTTTTGGTTCCGGTCCTGTCCAGCCACTACTTTCCCCTGGTTACCCGGAAGCAGAAGCCTCTGCGGGGGGCCGTGGCGGCGCTTGACGGGGTATTCGGAAAGTTTTTTACCGCCCTGGAAAACCTCTACCGCCGGGCGATTAACCGGGTTTTGCGGCATAAACTGATCGTCATCCTGGTCCTGCTGGCCCTGTTTGTGGGGAGCCTCTTTATGATCCCCGTGGTGGGCTGGGTCTTTATGCCCCAGCAGGAGGCGGATTCGGTCAGCATCAACGTAACCCTCCCCATGGGCACCCCCCTGCCGGAAACCGAGGCGGTGCTGCGGCAGATCCAGCTCATTGTGGAGAAGGAAGTCCGGGGCTATGAACGGCTGACCCTCAACGCCGGGGGCGGCGGCATGATGGGCATGGGAGGGGGCAGCAACTCCGGTTCCCTGCGGATAAACCTTCCCGCCTACCAGGACCGGATCGACAGCGCCGACGACATTAAAGCAAAAATGCGGGCCCACTTCAACGAATTCCCCGGGGTAACCTTTAACTTCGGCGGGGGCGGCATGAGCATGGGGAGCGGCAATCCCATCGATATCGTGATCAGAACCGACGACCTGGTAAAGGGGAAGGCCCTGGCGGAAAAAATCGCCGGCCTCATCCGGGAACGGATCCCCGACGCTACCGAACCCCGGGTGGACCTGCAGGACGGGCTCCCCCAGATCGAAATTGAGCTTGACCGGGACCGGCTCTACGCCCTGGGGCTCAATACCCTGACCGTGGGGAACGAGATCAAAGCCGCGGTGGACGGCATCACCGCCACCCGGTACAAGAGCGGGGGCCACGATTACGACGTGGTGCTCATCCTCGCCGAAGCGGACCGGAGTACCCGGCCCGCCCTGGACCACATCTTCGTGAACAGCCAGGTGGCGGGCAGGGTGCCCCTCTCCAGTTTCGCCTCCTACCGGGAAGGCACCGGCCCCCTGACCATCAGCCGGGAAAACCAGAGCCGGGTGATCCACGTAACCGCCGGGGCGGTGCCAGGCACCAAGATCAACATCCTGGAAGGCCAGGTCCGGAGCCTTATCACCGCGGAGATCCCCGCGGAGGACGACGTGATCATCGAATACGCCGGGGATAACGCGGATATGATGGAGATGATGGGCCGCTTCGTCCTGATCATGATAGTGGCGATCTTCCTGGTTTTTGGGGTCATGGCCAGTTTGTTTGAGTCCTTCCGGGACCCCTTTATCATCATCTTTACCATTCCCCTGTCGGTGATCGGGATAGTGGCGATATACCTTATCACCGGCACCACCTTCAACATCCTGACCGCGGTGGGGCTGCTGGTCCTGATGGGGGTTATCGTGAACAACGGCATCGTCCTGGTGGATTACACCAACCTGCTCCGCAAACGGGGGCTTCCCCTGCACCAGGCCTGCGTGGAGGCCGCGGGGAACCGGCTGCGGCCCATCCTGATGACCACCCTGACCACGATCCTGGGCCTGGTCCCCATGGCCTTTTTCCCCGGGGAGGGCTCGGAACTGGTGGCCCCCATCGGCAAGACCGTACTGGGGGGGCTCTCCTTCGGCACCCTGATGACCCTGTTCCTCATGCCCACCATCTACGCCATTATGAACAAACGTTCCGATGAGCGGGAGGCCCGGGCCGCGGCCCGCCGGGAGCGGATCGCCGCGGGGCTCTCAAAAAAACAGGGGCAAAGACAGGCCCTGTCCGATCAGGGGGCCGCCTCCCTGGGCAGCGGCCCGGCGCCCGGCTCCGGGCAGATTGGGGAGGCCGGAATATGATACGGGTTGAGATTATCGCCAATCATTCGGTGGAAGAAAACATCCTGGAAGCCCTGGCCGCGGAAAAGGCGGGTAAATACTACACTAAATACCCCAATGTTTACGGGGTAGGTTCCACCGGCCCCCGGATGGGGGACGCCATCTGGCCGGAAGAAAATTTCGCCATGGTCATCTGGTGTGAAGAGGAAGAAGCCCGGGGCATAGCGCGGGCGGTGGCTTTTGTCAAGGAACGTTTCCCCGATGAGGGGATCAAACTTTTCTCCCTGAACGAAGCCGCCCCCGGAACGGAAGCCGAAACGCCGGAGGAGCCGGCGGAGTAAGCTCACCCGGCGTCTCCCGGGTAAAAGCCCCGGAATCTGAGCGAAATTCACGGGGAAACCTCGGTTTCCCCGTGAATTTCGCTTTTTTGTTTTGCGCCGACCAGCAGTCTGTTGCGCTTGAGCGCGACAGGCTCCTGATATGATGGACGCCATTATTGGTAACGCCGGACTACCTGCTTAATCTTGCCGATCTTGAGAGGAGACACCATGAAAGGTTTTTATGATCCGATTATCGTTGAGGTTAGACGCAATAGAGAAAAATTGCTTGAGATCTACGGCGGCGTCGAAGACTTGCATAAGCACATGGACGATGAACGGCCGCGGTTTGAAAAAGAAGGCTGGTATTTTGTCAGCGATGAAGAAATTGCCGCGCTTCAACGCCGGCATGAACCGTTGCCGTAACGGACACGGAGCCCCCCGCAAGGGCGCCGATCCCGCGCTCAATAAACCGGCAGGGAGGGATCCACCTCCCGGGCCCAGGCGTTAAAGCCGTCCTGGAGGTTGAGGAGCCGTCCCTTGTAGCCCGCTTCCCGGAGGGACACGCTCACCGGTTCCCGTGCCCTCTCGGGCGCCGCCGGCGATGGCGGGAACGAGCATAAGGACCACCCCATCGGCAAGGGGGGTGTCCAGGCCCTGGAGGTTTTTGATGTTCACGTCCCCCACAAACACATTGATGAAGGACCGGAGCCCGCCGTCCTCCTGATAGAGGTGCCGCCTGATGTCCGGGTGCTGTTCCGCCAGCGCCGCAATGGCCGCCCCCACGGTAGCCCCCGCAGCCTGCACTTCCTCCTGCCGGTCCGTGAAATTCCGCAGGGCCGTGGGAATTTGTATGGTTATTGCCATATCGTTACTTCCTCCTCCAAAAATTGAACCCGGTTGTTGGTCAGTTCCCAGCTGGTCAAATCCCCCGCCCTGCCCCCCTCCACCGACACGATGACGTAGGAATAGAAGGGCAGGGCCTGTTCCCGGTCATAGCCCGAAGGTTTTGCGGGATGATCCGGGTGGGAATGGTAGATCCCCAGAATCTCCTGCTTTTGCCTGCGGGCCTCCCCCTCGGCCCGCAGAAAATCTTCGGGGGTCATGACAAAACGGTGGTATTGTTCCCCCGGTTCCCAACGGTTCTCCACCGTCAGGACAAGGCAGACCCGTTTCTCCCCCCCATCCAAGCGGCCCAGCAAAAAGCCGCAGCATTCGTTGGGAAAAGCCCGCTCCCCTTCCTCCCGGATCCGCCGTTCCGCCTCGACGCGCAGGGCTATCACGGCCCGGCCCCCGCCCAGAACTGATCCGACACATAGCGCATCCCCGTATCGCAGAGGATCGTTACGATCACCGCGGGGGCGGAGAGGGTTTCCGCCAGCTTCAGGGCGGCCAGGACATTGGCGGCGGAACTGACCCCGGCGTGGATCCCCTCCTCCCGGGCAAGCCGCCGGGCGATACCGTAGGCCTCCTCGGTATTCACCTCGACAAAGGCGCCGGCCTGGGTTTCGTCGTAAAAGCCGGGCTTCAAGGTGCTGGCCATGTGTTTGGTCCCTTCGATGCCGTGGAAGGGGGAATCGGGCTGGACGGCGATGAGGGTAACGGCGGCCTTTAATTCCTTGAGCCGCCGGGAGGTCCCCATAAAGGTGCCGGAGGTGCCCATGCCGCAGATGAA
This sequence comes from Treponema sp., assembly GCA_031275535.1. The sequence goes on from JAISOR010000247.1 coordinate 9,587, forward strand.
GTGGGTCAGCTTCCCCCGGGTCTGCTCCCAGATTTCACGGCCCGTACCCTGGTAGTGGGCCTGCCAGTTGGCGTCGTTGTTGTATTGATTGGGATAAAAGTATCTTTCCGGGCGGGCCTCCGCCTCCCGCAGGGCGGCCAGGTAGGCCCCGTCGGAACCTTCCAGGGGGCTGGTTTCCACGATCTCCGCGCCGTACTGCCGCATGATGCCCTTCCGCTCCGCCGAGGCGTTGGCGGGGAGGAAGACCTTCACCGGGAAGCCCAGGGCCGCCCCCATCATGGCGTAGGCGATGCCGGTGTTGCCGCTGGTGGCGTCGATGATGGTTTTTCCCGGCCCCAGTTCCCCCCGGGCGATACCCTCCAGCAGCATGGCCTTGGCGGCCCGGTCCTTGACCGACCCCGAGGGGTTGCAGAATTCGGCCTTGGCGTAGAGGGAGACCCCGGCGGGCCGGGCCTTTCCCGGTTTCAGGGAGATTTTTGACAGTTCCAACAGGGGGGTATTCCCCACCAAATCCAATATATTCATGGCATTTATAAATTATTCCGATAGATATACTAAGATATATACCGCAAAAAAATTTTTTTGTCAAGCGATTCAGGGCTTGTCCCTAAATCGTGTCTGTCCATAATGTAGACACATTAGAGCCTTTCCCAAAAACTGAAGTTTTGGGAAAGCCTCCGTTTTGATGGTTTTTGGCAATACGGAAGAAGACTCAGGGAAGATGGAGCCCATGGCACAGCCCTTTTTAAGGGCCTTTTCCGGCGCTCCGCGGGGATTTAAGCCGGTCCTCATGGATCATGGCGGCGGAATCCAGGAGCCTGTTGCACTGGTGGATTTTTTGCATAGATATGCAAAAAATCCTCGATTATCGGGCTTCTTTATGCAGTTTGCAGGGTATAAATATTCACTTTTGTGAATATTTATACGATTTTGCGCTGAAGCGCAACAAACTGCTAGTAAAAACCGGGACGGAATGGTATACTTATCCCCCTATGAATCTGTTCAGCTTGATTCCGGGCAATTTCTTTTCCCTCCTTTCATCGGGAAACCGGGAGATTTATTTTGACGCCCTCATGCTGCTCAATGATTTTCTTAAAAACGATCTTATCATACGGGTGGATGATTATGTTTCAGCCCTCATTGCCCTTATTGAAGACCGGGTATTCATCCTCGAGGCGGAGGATGAAACGCCGGAGGAGGGGGCGGGGGGGCTGACGCCGCATACCAAAGCCCGGCTTATCCTGAACCGGTTCATAAAAACCGGCTGGATTGACAAAGAGGAAATGGACGGAACCTTCGCCGAGATCATCACCCCCCGGGATTACGCCATCCGGGTGATGCGGCTTCTGGATGAGCTTCGGGATGAGAGCGTCCACGAGTACAATTCCCTGGTTTACTCAACCTATTCGGCCCTCAAACAGGCCGAACAGGAGGGGCCCCGGGAAATGTTTGACGCCCTCATCACCGTCAGGCGGAATACGGAACAGCTCACCTATGAACTGAAAACCTTTTATCATAACATCCGCGGCTACCTGAAGCGGATTCAGACCCAGAGCAGCGTCAACGAGCTTTTGGAAAGCCATTTTGAAAAATTCAAACCCCTGGCCGACCGGATATACCATCCGATTAAAACCATGGATTCCATTCACCGGTACCGGGCCCCGGTACGGGAGATTCTCTCAAACATTCAGGAGAAGGGAGACCTTATTTCGGGGATGCGGGAACGGGCTATGGAGGTACGGAAATACGAAACCGAGGATGAAGCGGGAGCGGAGATTCTTTCCGCCATCCATTATACGATGGACGTATATGAAAACCTGGGAAACACCACTGACGAGATAGACAGGCGCTACCATGCCTATGTAAAAAACTCTATTGATAAAATGACCTACATGATGTCGGCGGATCAGAGCGTCAAGGGTAAACTCCTGGACATCCTTAAAGCCTACGGGAAGGCTTCAGGCGCGGAGCGGGACCGGATTGGAGCTATGCTTGAGGCGAATATCAGCGTTAACCGCCAGTATTTTCTGGACGGCGAATCTTTCTTTCATAAAAACATCCTGGGCCGCAGGCTGAGCGAGGGGACCCTGGAAATAGCCGACCGGGGAGATTTTGCGGACCGCGCGCTGGAGCGGCTTACCGGGGAATTGAAAAACATATACTCCCTGGACCGGATCCGCGGTTTTGTGGAGGAGCTTTTTTCCGCCGCGGCCCTGGATTCCGCGGGAGGGGTCGTCGTTGAAAGCGAACATATTCCTCTGGAGGATGACGCCGGCTTTATACTGCTCATCCTGGCCCTTATCCGCTGCCGGGAACGGGGTATGGGCTATACGGTAAAACTGCAGGAAGGCAGGATTGAACGGAACGGATACCGGATCCCCCGAATGAAGTTCCGCAGAAAAGACGGAAAAGATCATGCTTGACGAGTACGGGAAACTCAACAGCGGCGAGAAAGAGGATTTTCGCCGGATGACCAATTACCTCTTCTCCCACACCTATCTGGTGCGGCACGAATACCAGCCTTCCCAGCAAATGACCCTGCCAAACCGGGATTACCAGATCGTGTCCCGGCTCTTTCCCCTGTTCCAGGAATACTTTGAACTTTCGGGCTGGCGTCTTGAAAAGGACGACCATTACGGGATCATCTCCCTTTCCAACATCGACGCCCATAACCGCCTGCAGCTTAACCGTTTTACCACGATCTTCCTCTATATCTGCCGGCTGATTTATGAGGAAAACCGGGAAGAAACATCCGGCGCCTTTCACATGGTCAGGACCAGCACCCAGGAGGTAATCGGGAAAATGAATACCCTGGAACTCCTGGAAAAAAAGCGGACCACCCAAAAAGAACGGATCGACGCCCAGCGCACCCTGGCTCATTTTAACATTATCCGGAAAATGGAAACCTCCCCCTGGGACGGGGATGGGAACCAGATCCTTATCCTCCCGTCGGTGCTTTCCATCATTTCCGGCAGTAATATTAATACCATGAAAGCCGAGCTTGAGGAACTTAAGATAACCGGAGCGGAAAATCAGAAAGAAAATGAAGCCGGAGGATAGGCCATGAAACTGATGAAGAAGCTCCTCCTCGTCCATTGGCATTACTTTATCCATACGGTCATTGAATTTGAAAAGATCAATTTCCTTACCGGGAAAAACGCGTCGGGCAAGTCCACGATCATAGACGCCATGCAGGTCCTGTTCCTGGGGGATACTTCGGGAACTTTTTTTAACAAGGCCGCCAGCGGAAAGAGCAGCCGTACCCTGAAGGGGTATCTCCTGGGCGAATTGGGAGATGACGAAGAGGCGGGGTTCAAAACCCTGCGGAACGGGCGGTTTACCAGTTTTATCGTCCTGGAATTTTTTGATGATGAGAAAGACGCCTTTTTTACCGCCGGCTGCTGTTTTGACGTTTATTCCGAGAACGATTTGCAGCGGATGTTTTTCCGTTTCAACGGCCCCATCCCGGATCACCAATTTGTGGTGAACCGGAAGCCCCTGGACATTGCCGCGGTCCGCGCGTTTATCCGGGAACAATACGGCCAGAACGGCCTTACCACCGACACCAACCAGGTTTTCAGGCAGGATTTTTACGGCAAGCTGGGAGGGCTTCAGACCCGGTTTGGCCAGCTCCTCAAAAAGGCGGTTTCCTTTGATCCCAATGTGGATATACAGAAGTTCATCTCCGAGTTTGTCTGCGATACCCGGGAGCCGGTGAATATCGAGGACCTGCAGGATAATATCCGCAATTATACCCAGCTTGAGGATGAAGAGGCGGTGCTTCGGGAACGGCTGAAACAGCTTGAAGAAATTATCAGCACCTGGGATAGTTACAACAGCCACTGTCAGAACGAAACGCTGTACGCCTACCTTGTTGACCGTTCCCGGCGGGATATAAAAACCGCCGCCATTGAGAACCAGGAAGCACAGGCCCAAAAACTCACCCTGGACATACAAAAGACAAACGCCGGTATTGAGGAGGGAAGCGCCCGGCTTGAGGCGCTGCGGAATGAGTGGAATGAACTGCGGCGGCAGCTTCTGGACAACAAGACCGCCCAATTCGTGGAACACCTGGAAAAACAGATTCAGGAACGGGAAAACGAAAGAAACGCCCTGGACGAAACATTCAACGCCGTCTCCCGGAAATTCGGGGAAATGCTGGGGGGGTGGATTTCCGCCACGGAAACCCTGGCCCCGGAGAACGGGGCTTCCCTCGATGCTGTCGACGCCGCCCTTTCCGAGCGTATACGCAATATACGCGGCGAGGCCCGGAACTTTGCCGCCGCCCTGAAACCCGTCGATCCTTCCGATTCCCCGGCGGTTACGGCTTGGGGAGAAGGGGGATTCCGTTCTTTGGTAAACCAGGCGCACAGTATCCGTATCAACGCGGGGGTGCTGCTCAAACACCTCAACGAGGAGCGGGAGGATCTGCGGCGGCGGCGGACAGAACTGCGGGAGCAGGAGCGTTCCCTGGAAAAAGGCATATACCCCTTCCCCCGGGACGCGCTGGACCTGAAGGAAATAGTCGCGGAAGGGCTGCGGATTAAAACCGGAGCGGCAGTCCCGGTGCTTATCCTGGCGGAGGCGGCGGAGATCCCCCAGCCGCGCTGGCGCAACGTCATAGAAGCCTACCTCAGTACCCAGAAGTTCTACCTGATCGTTCCGCCTGAACATTTTGCCGCCGCCCTCCGGGTATACGACGCCATCAAACATGAACGGCACGTCTACCGGACCGGCATCGTGGACATTGAAAAGATTGCGGGGCTCAATCCCCGGGCGGAACCGGGAAGCCTGGCGGAGGAACTTTCCACGGAGAATCCCCTGGCGCGGATCTTTCTGGATTATACCCTGGGCCGGGTGATGAAATGCGAAACCGCCGATGAACTGCGCCGTTTCAGGACCGCCCTGACCAGCGAAGGGATGCTCTACCAGGGCTTTGTGGTCCGGGCGATGGATCCCGAACGCTGGGCCCGGCCCGCCATAGGCAAAGAGGCGGTCCGCCGGCGCCTTGAGGCGGTCAGGCGGGAACTGGAGGGGCTGGAAAAGGGGCTCTCCGCCATCGATGAATTCCAGGGCATCCTTAAACCGGTAAGCACGATCCCCCTCCCGGGGGACGATGACCCGGCGCGGCTTGTCGCCGCGGCGGAAGCGGTACAGCGTATCCCCCGGCTGGAAGAAGAAATCGCAGGCCTGCGGCGGGACCTGGCTGCCGTGGACCGGAGCGCCATCTTCGCTTTGAAGGAACGGGTGGATTCCCTGGACCGCGAGATAAAGGCCCTGGATCGGCGGCTTATCGATCAGCGGGACCAAAACAGCACCGGCAAAGAAAAGCTGCGGCGTATTGAACAAGAGACCATTCCGGGACTCAGGGATGATCTTGCCGGGATTGAACGGGACATGGCGGAAAAATACGGGGCCGGGTGGATTGAAACCACCGGCGATCCCCGGTATCAGCGGGAACTGCGGGAACGGGACAGCCCCGCGGCCATAGAGCAGGCCTTCCCCCGGGAACTTGCCCGGTCCAAGAACGCCAAGGAGGGGTTTTGGGGCGAACTGCGGGAACTCAGGCGGCAGTACAACGAAAAATATAAAATGGGCTACGATACGGCCGCGCTGGATAACGAAGCCTTTGATAACGCCTGGCTTGAATTAAGCGAGAACAGGCTTCCCGAGTACCGGACAAAAATTGAGGACGCCCGGAAAAAAGCCTATGAACAGTTTCGGGAAGATTTTTTAAGCCGCCTCCAGAGCAACATCCATGACGCGAAACAGCGGATAGACGAACTCAACAGCGCCCTGGGAAGGAGTTCCTTCGGGGAGGATACCTACCGGTTCAGGATCATCCCCAATCCTGAGTACCGGCGGTACTACGACATGATCACCGATCCCATGCTCCTTGAGGGGGGATACAATCTGCTTTCCGACCAGTACAACACCAAATACCAGGAGGAGATCCGGGATCTTTTTGCCCTCATTACCAACGAGGGTGGCGGCAGGCGGGGGGAAAACCGGGAGGATTATGAAAAGCGGGTCCGGACCTTTACCGACTACCGTACCTACCTGTCCTTCGATCTTGAGGTTATCAACCCCGCGGGTGAATCCCAGCGGCTGTCAAAAACCTTCGGCAAGAAATCCGGCGGCGAAACCCAGACGCCCTTCTACATCGCGGTCCTCGCGTCCTTTGCCCAGCTCTACCGGATAGGCCGGGACAAGAAAGCCAACACCGCCCGGATCATTATTTTTGACGAAGCCTTTTCCAAGATGGACAGCGAACGGATCATCAGCAGCATCCGGCTTTTGCGGCAGTTTGACTTTCAGGTAATCCTGTCCGCGCCCTTTGACAAGGTTGCGGATATCGGCCTCCTGGTGGACCGGAATCTCTGTGTCATCAGGGAAGAAAAACAGGCCGCGGTATGCGATTTTGATCCGCGAAAAATTAAAAGCCTTGAGGAGCTCCATGCCCGGGGGTAAATACGAGGAGGAAATCCTTTCCCGCCTCCTGGACAAGTACGAGGCCGGAAGCCATTTCAGGAGGGGCGTCGAACCGGTGCGGCGGATCATGCTCAAATTCTACGACGGCGGCGCATCGGATTATCCCCCGTATGATATTGAAAAGCCGGAACAGCGGGAGCGGATAAACCGGGCGGTTTTGGCCTTGGGAGAAGACAACCTCGTTTTTTATGAGTGGATGAAAGGGGAAGCGGGCCATTTTATTGCCCGGGTATGGCTCAACCTTGAAAACAGGGACAAAGCCTATGCGTTTCTGGGCCGGCGGCCCGCGAACGACATCGCCGACGAGCTGTGCCTTGAGATACTCGATGTTTTGGAGGAGGTTAAAAACGGGTGGATCCGGCGTTTCCTCGAAGAAAGCTGCGAGGCCCTTTCCCGCCGCCGCGCGGCCGGGCGGGGCGGACCGGGGAACCGTATACCCCTCGGCCGGGAAGAGCGACAGGACCTGTTCCGGGCGCTCCGCTTTATCGATGCCCTGGGGGAAACGGAGATGCTGGAACGGGTGTTCTCCATAGGGTGTTTCGGGGATTCAAAGAAATTCGAGGCCGGCATAAAAAAACGGCTCCTGGATATCATCAGGCGCTATGCCGACTGGGATGACGATACCAGCGAAGACGAACTCCTCCGTTTCGCCGGGATAGTCCGGTACCCCCAGCAGTTTGAATTTCGGGGCCCCCTCTCCATCAGTTTTGAGCCGGGACGGGACGGGGCGGCCCCCGGGCAAAGCCTGGACTTTTCCCCCCTTATCCATGGGGCGTCCCTCAACTCCCTGGATCTCAGCCGGGGAACCCTCCGCCTTGCCCCGGGGGTCCGCCGGGTGCTTACCGTCGAGAATCAGGCGAACTATGTGGATTATCTTCACCGGCACCACAAGCGGGACGAGCTCGTGGTATACCACGGCGGCCAGTTCAGCCCGGCCAAAGCGTTGTTCTTCAAGGCCCTTGCCGCGGCCATGCCGGAGCGTTGTCCCTGGTATCACTGGGGGGACATTGACTACGGCGGCTTTTCCATGCTGGCCCGGCTGCGCCGGGAAATCAAGCCCGGCGTCTTTCCCTATCGTATGGACCGGGAGGAGCTTATCAGCCACGCCGCTTTTACCGTCCCGGTAACGGATCCCTATCTTGAAAAACTCCGGAGCCTCATGAAGCGGGAAGAACTGGGGGACTGCCTTCCCTGTCTTGAGTACATGGTCAAACACCGGGTAAGGCTGGAACAGGAAGCCCTGCTTGCTCCCGGTTCCTGAGGACCGGTCCCGTTTCCCCGAAGCAATGCCGGCTTGTTACCTCATGCCCCGCTTTGCGGGAATTCCCCGGGAATTTTGGTATTTTTTTTCTAAAACTATTGTTTTTTTCCCGGGATTGTAGCAAACTGAATGAGAGCGGCGGGTAAAAAACCGCCCGTGTTGCTGCCATACTGAGCCCGCAGGGAGGCAAAAAGGAAGCTATGACCCATA
>JAISOR010000258.1 GCA_031275535.1 Treponema sp.
TTCGATATAGCGGGAATATTTCTCCGGTTCCAGCCGGGAGGAACGCAACATAAAATAGTATTTCTTGCCGTTCAGGTCCGCCTCGAAATTCTTGGTAATATACCCCTCTTCCTCCAAAATTTCCTGGAAATTCATCCTGAATTCCCCGGGGGGGAACAGATCCAGGAACGGCCGGCCCTGGGCATACTGCCTGTGGGAGATGCCCAGCCACTTCGCCAGGGCGTCGCTTATATATTCCACTTCCGCGTTATCGTTGATGATCACCATGTAGGAAGGGGTCGTTTCCAAAACGGTCTCAAAGGTATGGGTGGTTTTCAGAATATCGTTGATTATCCACCGGGCCAGCCGGGAAATGGCATAAAGCATAATCCCGATTATATCCAATATAAAAAATTCATAGATGACATGAAACCAGGGGAAGGAAGGGCCCTGTATATTAACCTTTAGAAAAAATACGGGGACTACCAGCAGGGCGTTGACAATGGCAAAATATATCAATAAGCCCCGGGGATTCAAAAAACAAAAACTCGCAATCCCCATGACAATGGTATAGGTAATAAGGATTCGGTCCTCGCCCATCACCAGGGCAAAGGTCATCTCCACAAGCACCGGGCCCAGGGGCACAAGCCATGCTTTGACCGCCAGTTTGATTTTCCGGCTGAAACCCGTCAAAAGCAGGACCATTGTCTCCAGCAATGCCGCAATGACACGGCCCGTCCGCTCAGGGCCGGGGGGAAGAAATACAAAACAGTAAACCTGGGCGATGATGATATAAAAAACTGCCCCAACGCCAAGCAGCACCCGTTGAATTCTGGTGTCCAGTCCGGGCCAGAGATCGCGAAAATCAGCCATGATCCTTTTAATTATCTCCTAAATCTTCCCGGCCGCCGGGGCAGACAAAATCCAGACCCTGGGGCACGACCTGATATTCCACCGTATCATCATAGAAATGCTCCCCGTCCAGACAGATCTCCATGATCCGGTCAGAAGACACGACTATGGTTTTACCCCGGTGGTGGGATACATACTGGGGCCATTTATAATAGCGTCCCTGGGAATAATCCAGGACAAAGGCGGCGAATTTATAGCTGGTCATAGGGCGGATCAGATAAACGTCAAGGAATCCGTCATCGGGCCGGGATTCTATCGCCGGCCGCAGGCCGCTGCCCAAATACGGCTGGTTGGCCACAAGAATACTAACATAATCCCCATGCAGGGGGACGTCGTCGATTGTCACCTGGTAAGACTGGAATATTTTTTTGCTGATGTTATAGTAAACGCTTAGGGCAAGGTAAATACCGCCGCTGCGGATAAGCCAGCCCGGTAAAAAATCCCTGGTCCCCAGGATACGGTCCCCCTGCCGGGCGGCGAGGGCTTCTACGCCCATAAAGCCGGCGCAGATTCCAAAATTATTTCCACAACGTATAAGATCAAACGAAGAAACCCCGGAAAAGATCAGATTCCTAAGGGAACGGAAACGTTCCATCTTATTTTCCCCAAAGTACCGTAAAAAGGCGTTGTCTATACCGAAGGGCCAGGCGGCCACTTGTACATTGGGAAGTCCCACCACGCCGTTGATAATCTCCATCAGGGTACTCATGCCCCCCACCGCATAAACCCGTACGATTCTGTCGGCGGTAGAAACATAACGGCGGGTAAAGCCCACAGCGTCCCGCTTCCACCGGTTGACGTGAATTTCATAATCAAGCTGGGGATAGTTGGCAAAGAACAGGCGTATATCACCGCATACGTCATCAACCCGGCCCTTCAAAAAAAAGGCCTTTGGATTAATGACAAAAAGGTGCCTCATGCCAGGGATTCCAGCAAAAGACCGATGGACTGTTCCACCGCGTCATAATCCATACATTCCAGGGCATCGGCGATCTTTTCCAGGTTTTCCGCGATCTCCGGCCGGGATTCATCCCAGGAATATTCCAAAAGCGGATTGATAAGCCCAGCGGCCCTGTCGGAGTCAAAAAGCCGGGAAGCCTCCAGGGCCTCTTTCAGGGCGGCGATCAGGGCAGGAACGTCCCCGGGGCCCCGGACCGGCCTTTCCCGGCGCGGGGAAATGGCCGCCAGGCGCGCGGCAAAGGCGGTAAGTTTTTCCTCAAAAACCGGATAATCCCGGGCGCAGCGGGAAGCCTCCCCCGCTTTGGCGGCAAACTCCAGGGCCTTGGCCTCATCTCCCAGGGCGGCGGCCCCAATGGCGTACAGGGCGCCCTTTATCCCGTGAACCTCGATGCCAAAGCCCGGAAGATCCTCCAGGTACAGAGAGCGCATCTTCCCTATTTTCCCTTCAAAGGACCTGGCGGAAATCCGCAGCAGATCTCCATACTGTTCCGCGCTGCCCCCGGAATGGAACAGCCCCTTGTCCACATCCAGCCCTTCAACGGTCCGGGCCGCCTCCAGGACCGGGGATTCGCCCGTTTCTTCGATTTTCGCCATTTCCGCATCCTCCCCGCTTTCCGGCGCCTCCGGAACGGCTTTCCGTTTTTCCATGGCCTCCCGCTGGGTAAGCACATAGGAAACGGTTTGGGAAATAAAAAGCAGAGCCTCATCCCCATGTACCATGGGGCCCGTTTCGCTGTCCCCTTCCATGATGACATAGGCCGGCATCTTGCCCGAAACCAGGAAGGGAAGAATACAGAGGGACCGGGCCTCTTCCCCGGCAAAATCGATTTTTTGCTCCCGCATGGCGTTGAAATTCAGGGAAATATACTTCCTTTTTACCAGAAGGCTTACAACCCGGTGATGAAAGGCGAAATTCTCCCCCTCTTCCCTCCGCGTGCCCAAACCCCGCTCATAAGATACCAAGACCCGGGCCTCTTCCCCGGAAACAAGTATCAGCGAAGCCTTATGGATCTTAAAATAATCGCTGATAAGCGGGATGATCTCGTCAAAAACATCTTCCACCCGATCATGCCGGTAGAGGGCGTTGTGGAGCCTGGTGTAAATATCCAGCAATTCCTGGGACCGTTCCTGCAGGGCAATGTATATTTTGAACTGCTCCACCATGCGGTACAGGGACTGGGTCATGATACCGACTTCCCCCCGGGACCGGGACTGGACTATCACGGTATCAAAATTCCCCTGGCTTATAGCCTCACAGGCCAGGACAAGATCGTGGATGGGTTTGGAAATACCCCTGACAAGGTAG
>JAISOR010000285.1 GCA_031275535.1 Treponema sp.
AAAAATGGTAGTAGACCCCACAGTTAATAATTTCCTTACAGTCGAACCGAAGGTTCGCCGAACCTCGTAAGCAATGTAACGCTTACAAGATACCTCGCCCTTCAGGGCGGGGAGGTTCATTAAAAGCTCCCAGCATTAGTTCCATCATTGTTACAGTAGACATAGATATATTTTTCTATCCTTCCATAATCCAAATGCAGATTCCAAGGTAATTTCCTCATTATCCTGTTTATCCTGTATTTCTTCTATATTTTGAGCCATATCAGCCATAAAAAGCTCCTTATAGAGGCTTTCCCAAAACTTCAGTTTTTGGGAAAGTTTCCTTGGATTTAGGGGAAAAAGTGGGCTACCGGCCGCTTTTTCCATGAGCCAGGCCCAAAACCGTGCGCTTTTAGCGCACAGTCAATTAGTTTTGGGACAGGCTCTATAAATAGAAGTTTATCTCATTTTTATACCTTAAGTGCAGCCCCCCCCCTAAAGCCGTACCGCGTCGAACGATGCGGATGGCGCGGTCAGTTCATCCTGGGCCTGGATGATAAGGAGTTCCCGGCTTTTGTTCCTAAAGGTGGCTTCTATGATCCCGTAGACCGAGGCCGCGGTAAGTTCCAGGGTCCGCCGGATGTCCCTGGTTTCAAGGTACCGGGAAAGAAAGACCGCGGTGGTAAGATCCCCGGACCCGGCCGCGTCCGTGCCCAGGGGCAGTTCCGGGGTGCGGACCCGGTAAACCGCCGCTCCGTCCGAGGCCAGCATATCGATATGCCCATCCTGCCCTCGGGGCGCGCGTTCCTTGAAACTGGTAACCAGCACTATCCCGGGGCCCCTGTCATGGAGGGCCTCGATGGCCCGGCGGGCGTTTTTCAGATCCCCCGTATCCAGGCCGGTCAGGGCCTCCAACTCGAACTGGTTGGGGGTTACGATGTCCGCCAGGGCGATAATTTCGTGCTTAAAAATTTCCGGAATATCCCGGTGGACATAGAAACCCCGGCCCGCATCCCCCATGACCGGATCACAGCAGTACAGGGCCCCCGGGGATGCGGCCCTGACCTTTTTGACCGCCTCCGCCACGGCCCTGCCAACCCCCGCGTCCCCCATATAGCCCGACAGGACCGCCTCGCAGTTTCCCAGGACCCCCCGGTCCTCCAGGCCCGCGACCAGTTCCCCCGCCAGGTCCGGCGGCAGAACCCGGCCCCGCCAGGCGCCGTATCCGGTATGGTTGGAAAATTCCACCGTATGTACCGCCCATACTTCCCGGCCCAGACGCTGAAGGGGAAAAACCGCCGCCGTATTGCCGGCATAACCGTACACCACATGGGATTGAATAGAGAGAACAGCCATCAAACTACCTGCCCTTAAAAAAACGGCTAAAAAAAGCCGCCATAAAATGGAGAATCCCCCTTGGGGTTTTGCCGTACCTTTGGGAAAAATCTCTGGCCGCATCGGAAACAGAATAATGGAGGCCATACTTCCGTTTAAGGAAATCCCAATGTTTCACAATCCAGACATAGAGATCGCTGGGGGTCCTGCCCGGAAAGTTTAAATAGAGCCGTTCTTCTTTGATAATTTGAATGATAGGCCCGTACACATTGTTATACCAGGAAATAAGGGCCTCTGAAAAGGGGAGTTCCTGGGGCATGTTCTGGTTAAGGTAATACTTATGTACCAGGATGTGGTTGTATATCACGTCATACCGGCCGGGCATGCTAAAATCCAGATCCCCGCAGCCCGTAAGATCCCCAAAGGAGGTTTTTTCGTAGAAGAGCTTCTTTTCATAGTCAATAAGCGCTTCCCGCAATTCGTCGGTGGTCATGGAGGGGGAGATGCTTATTTCGCTGGAGAGGCTTATTACCTCGGCGTCGATGTTCTCTATGTCCTGGGCCTTGGCCACCGATACCCGGTGGTTTCCATCCCGGACAAAGTAGACCCCGCCGATTTCATAGAGCTGGATAGGGGGCAGGGTAATATCCTTAAGCCGCGCCACATCCACCCGTTCCCAGCGGCTGCGGAGGTGATCCGAGGCGGGGAGAAAATACTTGTTAAAATCCCGGTAGCGCCCTTCGCTTCCCACGATGAGATTGATGGGCACCACCTTCATTCCCTGGTATGTTTGGTTTTTGGGTTTCAGGATACTCTTAACGTCGTTGAATGACAGCAGCCTATCCCTGTCGGTATTCATGAAATGCTGGATCCTGGAGAGGATCGCCTTGCCCCGGGCCTTTGAAAAATCTTCCGCCGCTTGCAGTTTATGTATATCGCTCATCTATACTACCTTATGTTCATTTTCCGTGTCGATGATATAATGCCCATAGGCGTTTATCACCAGGGTATCCCCGTACCTGGTGGTCCGTACATCGGATAGATCGTAGAGATGGATATGGCCGTGGATAAGGTACTTGGGTTTAAAGGTCCGCATGAACCAGAGGAAGGCCTTAAAGCCCCGGTGGCAGCGGTCCTCCTTATCGTGGATCCCCAGGGGCGCCGCATGGGTCAGGAGTATGTCCAGAAAACGGCCCCGGAAGATGCGGTTAAAGAGCAGCCTGGGAATAAGCTTGAAGATTTCGAGGTACATCGCCGCATTGGTGTATTGGTTTTCCCCATGGTTATACATCATCGAACCCCCCAGGCCCGCGATGATAAGCCCCTCCTCTTTTCTTACCCTTGAACCAATGTGGGTGGCCCCGGACCAAAGGGCGGCGCTCTCTTCCGCGTCCATAAGCGTTTCCGATTCTTCCCCGCCTTTATGGTAATGGTAGCCCGTTAGATTGTGGTTCCCGAAGACAAAAAGGAGGGGTTTATTCAGGCTTGATACGATAAATTCCAGATAATCCATGGGCAGATCCCCGGCGCTGAGTACCATATCAATACCGGAAAAACGTTCTTTAATGGAAGCCGAATACACCAAAGGATCGATCTGATCGGATATACAGAGGATTTTCATGTTCGCCGTTTAGCATTGCCGCTCTCCGTAACGGTATGCAGCAACTCCTGGAGCTTCTCTTTGCCATACAGTTCCACCGGCCTGGAGTTGGCAAATTCCAGGGC
>JAISOR010000037.1 GCA_031275535.1 Treponema sp.
GCCCTGGAGGAAAGGCTTAGGGAACGGGTCTTTGGGCAGGATGAGGCGCTTGCGGCGGTGGTCAGGGCGGTAAAACAATCCCGGGCCGGGTTTAGGGCGGACAATAAACCGGTGGCCAATTTCCTCTTCGTGGGCCCCACGGGGGTGGGCAAAACCGAATTGGCCCGGAGCCTGGCGGACATCCTTGGAATTACCCTGCATCGCTTCGACATGAGTGAGTACCAGGAAAAGCATACCGTGTCCCGGCTTATCGGGTCTCCTCCGGGCTATGTGGGCTATGAAGAAGGGGGGCTTCTGACCGATGCGGTACGGAAGCAGCCCCACAGCGTGGTCCTGCTGGACGAGATCGAAAAGGCCCATCCGGATATCTACAATATCCTCCTCCAGATCATGGATTATGCCACCCTGACGGATAACAATGGCCGGAAAGCGGATTTTAGAAATGTGGTTTTTATCATGACCAGCAACGCCGGCGCCAGGGACATTGGAAAGAGCCTCATCGGTTTTGGGGAGCGGCTTATCGGCGAATCGGCGGTGGACGGGGCGGTGGAAAGGATATTTACCCCGGAATTCAGGAACCGCCTGGATGGGGTGATCCGGTTTGGGCATCTTTCCAGGGAAATCATGGGCTCCATCGTTCACAAGGAACTGCGGCGGTTTAAAGAACAGTTGGCAGAGAAAAAGGTCGGCCTCGAAGTAACCGAAGCCTGCGTAGATCATTTGGCGGAAGAAGGATACAGCCGGGAGTTCGGCGCCCGGAATACGGGACGGATCATTGAGGATCGGATAAAGTCCTTTTTTGTAGACGAGGTACTCTTCGGTGGCCTCAGTTCCGGCGGGACCGCCAGGGCGGATTGGCGGGACGGGGACTACCACATCGAAATCCTGTCCGCCGATGGCGTCACCACCGGCGATGCCCCCGGCGAGGCCGGCTTATTGGCCCCGTCTTAGCATGAAAGACCGGGAAGCCGCCGGTCCGGACCCCGATTTTCCCTTTCTGTCGGAATACGACCGGTACCCTTTTCCCCCCGCGGATAAGAACCCTAACGGCCTGGTGGCAATGGGGGGCAACCTTTCGCCGGGGATGCTCCTTTCGGCCTATGAGCAGGGAATTTTCCCCTGGTATAATCCCGAGGATCCCATATTCTGGCAGTCCCCGGATCCCCGGTTTGTCATCTTCCCGGAAAAGCTCCATATTTCCACCTCCATGCGGCGGGTGTTAAAAAGGGGGGACTTTACATTAGCCCTGGACCGGGATTTTCCCGCGGTCATTGCCGCCTGCGCCGCCATGGACCGCCCCGGCCAAAACGGAACCTGGATAACCGGGGATATCATCAAAGCCTACACGGAGCTGCACCGCCTGGGATGGGCCCATTCCGCGGAAAGCTACCAGGGGGGGGAACTCGTGGGAGGCTGTTACGGGATACGCCTGGGAAACGTCTTTTTTGGGGAATCCATGTTCGCCAAAAGGCCCAACGCGTCCAAGGCGGCCTTTCTCTCCTTGGCAAAACTGCTCTTTTCCGACGGGGTGGCCTTTATCGACTGCCAGGTACCCACGGAACACCTCCGCAGCCTGGGGGGCGAGGAAATGAGCCGCCGGGACTTCCTCAGGCTCCTCAAGAAAACCCTGGCCTCCCGCTGGTCCGTGGCGGACCGGGAGAACAGCGCCGTATTTTACCGCAAGGCCGATGAGGCGGACCGCCGGGGGAATTGGGGAGAAAAAAGCATGGTGGAAAGGGGATGGGGATAATTTTTTCAGGCGGGCCAAAAGAGTTGAGAATATGGATGGAATCCACCCCCACCCTCAACTCTTATATCAACACAGCAGGGCCGCTTACAAGCCCATGGCAAAGGATAACTGTATTCCGTTAGTCCGCAGGGCGGCCCAATCTCCCTTGAGGGGAAGATCTTTTCCGTTTATATAAAAATAGTAATACGAGGACAGCGTGGGGTCCGTGGGATCGTATACCCGGACTTCTCCGCTATTGCCATTTACTTCTATTTTAAAGGGTACCGGGGAGGAAAGATTATTGGTGGTCAGAAGCGGCTCATAGTCTTTCAAGCTGATGCTTTCCACCAAATCCATCCGGGAATTGGTATAACTGCGGTAAACCTGGGCGCTTAAACCCTTGGGGATATTGCGGTTTATCGGATTCTCATCATAATTAAGCCAGAGGAGGTAGGAATTCCCGCTCCCCCAGGAGGCGGCGTTATAGGCACGGTCCCCAAAGACATGAAGGCCAAACCCGCCATGACCATCCTGGGCGCCCCCCTCGTAGCGGGCGTTAAATTCGTAAACCATGGAACCATTCTGGGGAACCTGCAGGTTGACCTTTGCCAAACGGGCGCCGGCATCGTTCTGATAGAACCGATCCCCAACAAACCCCCATCTGCCCGAGGCAATACGATACTCCGGAACCCGATCCTGAGCATACAACGATACGGCCAGGCCGATCACCAACACGAAAAGGACAATTCGCTTCATATCTATACCCCTTATGCTATTTGACCCCTTAAAAAGGGGGTCATGATTTGAATACAGTTACTATATTAACATAGTTTTCAAAAAATAGTTACTATTTTTTTTATTTTTCACCGCATTTTTACCGGAGGGCCCGGGCAGAATTGAGGATGGCCGCCAAAGCTACCCCCACATCGGCAATAAGGGCCGCCCACATATTCGCCATGCCCAGGGCCGCCAGGACAATAAATATCCCCTTGGTCCCCAGGGCAAAGGCCACATTCCCCATGACAATACGCCGGGTTTTCCGGGCCCGTCTTATGGCCTCCGGGACCCTCCGGGGATCATCGGTCATGATGATGACATCCGCGGCTTCCAGGGCCACATCCGCCCCGGACCCCATGGCGATTCCCACATCGGACCGGGCCAGGACCGGGGCGTCGTTGATGCCGTCTCCCACAAAGACCGTGGTTCCCGTTTTGGTAAGTTTTTCCACCTCCCCCAGTTTGTCCTCGGGAAGCAGCTCGGCCCCTACGGCGCTAATCCCTAGACCGGAGGCCACGGACAGGGCCGTTTCCCGGGTGTCCCCGGTGAACATCAGGGTCTTCCGGATCCCCAGGGTTTTCAGTTCCTCCACCGCTTCCCCGGCCCCCTCTTTAAGACTATCACCGATAAGGATGCGGCCGCAGTATCCCCCGTTCCGGGCGACATATACCGGGGTATAGGCCGGGGCGTCCTCCCCGGCGGGAAGGAGGACGCCGGCGGATTCCAGCAAACGCCGGTTCCCGGCCAATATGGTTTGATCCTCAAAACGCAGTTCCAGGCCCCGGCCGGCTATTTCCCGGCAAAGGGCCCCGGGGGGAACGGAAACGTCGATCCCCGCGGCCGCGGCGCCCTGGCGGATGGCCTCGGCAATGGGATGGTTGGACTCCTTTTCCGCCAATACCGCCGCCTCCAGGAGACGTTTTTCGTCCATCCCCGGGCCGCTCTCCAGGGCAAGGATGGTAAATTTCCCCTCCGTCAGGGTGCCGGTCTTATCGAAGGCCACATAGTCCGTTTTATTCAGGGAATCCAGGTGGACCGCGCCCTTAACCATGATGCCCCGCCGGGAAAGGCCCCCTATGCCGGCAAAATACCCCAGGGGGATGCTGACCACCAGGGCGCAGGGGCAGGATATGACCAGCAGTATCAGCGCCCGGTATATCCAACTGGTAAAGGTGGCCCCGGGAATAAGCAGGGGCGGAACAAGGGCCAGCAGGAACGCGGCCGCAACCACCAGGGGGGTATACCACCGGGCAAAGGTGGTGATGAACCGTTCTGGTTTTGCCTTGGCCTGGGTGGCGGACTCTACCAGTTCGATGATCTTGGCCGCGGAGGAATTATCCGCGGTCCTGGTGGTTTTGATGACCAGGACGCTGTCCACGGACATGGTGCCGGACCGGACTTCCTGGCCGGGGCCAACCGCCACCGGCCGGGATTCACCGGTCAGCATGGAGGCGTCTATGGAACCGGCCCCCTCCCTTACGATGCCGTCCAGGGGGATGCGCTCGCCGGGCCGGACCAGCACCAGGGCGCCGGGTTCTACCCCGCCGGCGGAGAGCTCGGTCCAGGTCTCTCCGGTTTTGACCCTGGCCATGTCGGGTTTAAGGGCCAGGAGGGCGTCGATGGAAGACCGGGACCGGACCACCGCCGCCTCCTGGATAAGCTCCCCTATCATATAGAAGATCATAACCCCCACCGCTTCTTCCCATTCGCCAATGATAAAGGCGCCGATGGTAGCGATGGACATAAG
>JAISOR010000269.1 GCA_031275535.1 Treponema sp.
GTAAAAGCGGCGGGGGGAAGAGAGTGTGGAGGGTGGGGAGTGGAGGGTGAAGTGGGGGGAGGACGGTCTAATGAGTAAAGGCGGCGGGGGAAGAAAGTGTGGGGAGTGGGGAGAAGTGTGAAGAGTTGGGAAGGAAACCAACCGGTTGTTTCATCGTTTTTCAGGTTGGAGGGCTTGCTTTTCAAGAAATTGCTTCGAATTTGGTGGTACCCGAATTTTTCCTGGGCGCTTTAGGGCGCGGTAATTATGAGGAAGCCCGCGGCGCCCACCTTCCAATCCTCCCGTTCTTCCCAGGGGACGAACAGTACGGAGGCACAAAGGCCGATCCCGGTATAGACAAAACCCTCCGGAAGGGCGGGGAGGGAGAATTCCCCGGTTTCCGGGACGCCGTCCCTGAGCTTTCCGTATACTCCCCGCCCTTCGGGGCTGATAAGCAGGGCATAGGGGCCTTCCGCCCCAGGCTCCTCGGCATCCATGCCGGTAGCGTCCGTGCCGGCGGCGTCCATATCCGCATAATAGGCGAAAAATTCCAGCATATCCTCCCCGGCGGCGGCGGGGTTTTCGGCGAAATACCGGGGACCGCTGTACCCTGGGGATAGTACCGCCGCGGTTTTTGATATTTGGCCCCCGCGGGTGTTCCCGCTGGGGAGGCTAAAGCCCCTCTCCAGGACCAGTTGCAGCGCCGCCGGGGCCTCAGCCAGGGGAGCAGCCTGGACGGCCCTCCGCAAAGCGCCGGCGGAGGATGCTTCCCCGGGAAGCATCAGGTCCGGGGTTCGGAGGTACACAATTTCCGGTTCGGAGCCCCCCTTCTTAACCCCCCGGTAATACCAGAGGCCGTCCCCGCCCCGGCGCAGATTCTCCACATCCCAGCCTTCCGCCGCAGGAAGGCCGGAGAATGCGGGGACCTCCAGACCCTCCGGCCGGGGCTTCCCCTTTTCCAGGGCCATAACCCGGGGCGAGGGGGCTGTTTCCGGGGGCTCAACGAAGAAATCGTCCCTATAAAGCAGGGCTGCGGCCTTTCCCTCAACAAAAAAGAGGGTGTCCAGGGAATAATCATTCCAGTAAGGGTCGCTGATGCGGTAGAGGGCGATCCTGCCGGCATGGCGTTCCGGGCCGGCATCCCCTTCCCAGGGGATGCTGACCAGGAACCCTTCCCGGTTTACCCCGGCGATAAGCCGCTGCTCCCGGAGCAGGAGGCCCCCGACGTGCCGGGACAGGGGCCAGGGCGCAAAGGGGCTCAGGGACGCTTCGGCGGGGGAGGGGATCTGCGCCGGCCCCTCCGCCCCCAGTTCAAACCAAAGGGGAAACTCCCCGGCCTGTATTATTGCCAGGGGAGGTATCCCGAGGGGGGAAGCGGGCCCCCCTTGGGGGACGCTTCCTCCCGAAGGGGGCGCTTTGGAACAGGAAAGGACAGCCAGGACAAAAAACCATGGCGGGATTTTTAGAAAGGGACGTATCGGATAATTCATTATTATCAGTATATCCCATTTAACGAAGAGGAACCATGTTTTCTGGATTTCACCCAGGACAAAAGCGTTTACTCTTTATCCAGGGATACTTTACGGCAATTCCACCGTACCGGTACGTTGCTCCGGGGGGTATCCCGAAGAAATGTAAAAAATTTGCCCGGCGGGTCCCTTATATGGGGGGAAGAGGCGGTTCCCCGCAGAATACGGCTGCCAATCGACGGATTTTCCCGTCCCCCTCGCTCCCCGCAAAGCCTACACTTTCTTCACTTCACACTCCACTCTCTCTTCCCTCGCCGCCTTTACTCGTTAGGCCGCCCTCGACCCACTTCACTCTCAACTCCCCACACTTCACCCTTTCTCCCCCCAAGGCAGCCAGAGCCAGGCGCCGCGGCTGCAACGCAGGATGCCCCCGGGGCAGATATAGGTGTCCACCCTTCCGGTAACCGGGAACAGCACCGTTTCCCCGGTTCTTCCCGGGACCGGCTCTTCAAAGGGGGAGGGGCCTATCCAGGGGCCGTTATGGGGAAGGGGCACCGGCAGGTCCTCCGTGGGCTGGGGGATAATGCGCCGCCGGTCAAAGCCGGATTGGACGGTCTTGAGGGCGATGCCCTGCCAGTCCGCAAGCCAGGGATTGGCCAGGATCGGGCCGCCAAGCACGGGGTCGTCCAGCAATTCCCTAAAGCGGGGCCAGTCAAAGTATTGGGGCCCCCGCAGCCGGTTCCCGCCGTCCCAGGCCTGGGCCAATTCCCGGTAAAACCAGGCCGCCACGCCTCCCCGCCAGCTTAGGCGGATCCGGCCGCCTTCCACGTCGAAGGGGAAAATTCCCCCCGCGGGACGCATCATCCCCGGATCAATCCCTCGTTCCGGCCAATAGGGAAAGGCCATAACCGGATTTGCCCATCCCGGCAACACCTCGATTTCGAGAGAGCCGGTTCCGTCGATCCGCCGTATTTCCCTGATTCCCCGGGGATTTATCCATTCAACCTGCCAATGGGCGGCGCCCAGGATTTCTTCCCATGCCGGCGGCAGGGGAGCTGGTTCCAGGGAATAGGACCGGGAAATAAGCCCGGTATCGCAGGCGGCCAGGCCTAGTCCCAGGACAAATACGGGAGAAAACAAAAAAGATAAAAAATTTCGGTTCATAACTACTATATGTATCTTATAAGAAGATTGCTTTAATTGCGGTTTTATATCATACTAACGATGTAATGGGTGCTATTAGCGATTATCAGCAGGCCCTCTCTCAGGCATTAGATGCCCGGCACGAATGGCTGGAAAAGACGGAATTATCGCGGCTCAAGGAAGAATGCCGTTCTTTCCATACTGCCTTTGTGGCGCTTTACAATCTTTTCCTCAAAAAAGGTCTTATCAGCGAAGATCCCTATAAAAACGAGGCCAAAATGGGGGGGGAGATCGAAATCCCCGACACCGGCGCGTTAACCGACGCCGACCGGATCGAGCAGTTTAGCATCAGACTTTCCAATTATGATAATCAACTCGACTTTTTGGTGAATTTTCATCAATTCAGCGTCGATTTTCTTTCTCTGGACAGGATAAAACGGATCCTGGGCCTGGTAAAATACATTGATTGGGTTCGCCTTACGGATAATTCCGCCGCTCCAAACACCCGGACCATGGGAGAATTGATAAACCAGGTAACAACCGGGGCGGATCAGCTGGCCCTGAGCATTATCAATGAATCCCTGGGTAATTTAACCAAGTCCACCGGGAATATCCTCAAGGCCCTCAAAGAATTGAGCGATTTTGACCGGGAAGCGT